>NZ_JBQQBQ010000035.1:0-105512 GCF_052245915.1 Nonomuraea sp. 10N515B | reverse complement strand
GGAGGCATTGGTGAGCTTGTGGGCGGTGAAGGAGGCGCCGGTGCCGGTGGCGGTGGCCTGCCACAGCGACAACCGCGCGTCGGCAATCTGCGCGCCGGCCGGGATCTGCTCGGTGTAGTCGCCGAACGTGACCACGGCGCGGGTGTTGGCCAGCGTGGTGGCGGTGTTGCCGACCTGCAGCCGCTTCTGCCCGCCCACCACATCGTGGCCGGCCGACGGCTCCCCGGACGACAGGGTGGTGTCGGCGCTGCCGTACAGGGTCTTGGTGACGTAGCCGGGCTTGGGCAGGAACGCCCGCACCCTCTGCGAGGGCACCACCTTCCCGTTGGCCAGCACCGCCTCCACCCAGTAGTCCGCCTGGTGGGCGTAGTCCGGGTTGGCGGCATCGAACGGGTCGGCGCCGCTGCTGGTGTCGACGTAGGAGGTGACCTCCGGCCCCAGCGTCACCACCAGGTCGTCCCCGTCACCGCCGGTGGTGTTGGCGGTGATCTGGCAGCCCGACGGGCAGATGCGCCGCAGCCGGTACTCCACCAGATCATCGGAGGCATCGCCCGGGGTGGGGTCTGCGTAGGCGCTCCAGGACAGTGACGCGCCCACCGAGGTGGCCAACGTCGGCTGCTCCAACGTCACCGACGGCTTGCCGAACGTCACCAGCAGACGCGGATGCGCAACCGGGTCCACGGTCAGCGGATCGACCGCGCCGAAGTCGTCCATCGCGTGATAGGCCACCCCGCCCACCGGGGCGGTCCTGGCCTCGTTGGCGGCCTTGAGCAAGACGCCGGCCATCGGCGCCGCCACGCTGGAGTACCAGCCGTTGACCATCGCGGTCACATCGAAGGCGTGCCAGCGCGACAACTCCCCCGGCTGGCGGGTCACCGTCGAAGCCGCGGTCGAGGCGAACGACGGCTGGTTGTTCCACGTGGTGCCGAGCGGGTCCCAGGTCCAGGAATCGTCGGTGATCTCGTGGGCGGCCAGCGTCACCGCCGCGCTCTCACCCAGCGCCTGGTCGAAGTACACCTCGAGCTTGGCCTGGTCGATCTGGGTGGCAATCGGCAGCACGTCCGCGGGAGGCGCCCCGAAGAACAGCAGCGCCCGGTTCAACCCGGCAGAGGTCTTGCCCACCGGCAGCTTCCAGGAGTCGGCATAGTTGGTGGTGGCCGCGGCCTGGCTGACGTAGCTGTCGTAAACGTCGATCGCCCAGTCGTTGATCTTAAGAGTGGGGTCGATCACGGCTGGCCACGCCCGCTCCGGCGCGGCCAGCCACGCCGCATCCGGCTTCAGCGTGATCGTCGCCTCACCGCCCTGACCCGAGGTCAGCTCCTGGGTGATGGCGCCGGTGCGCTTGCCGAACGGCGAGGCCGCATCCGACTGAGCGTCGATCATGAACGGGCGCGGGATGGTGAACGCGCGATCCCCGTCCTCACCCGTGAAGACGATCGACCCGTCGGCGTTCTGCCGCGCCTGCAGGCCGCCGCCGGTCTTGACGGTGAACGCGAACACCGTCCCGGTCGCGGGCGCTTTCGTGAGCCGCAGGTGCTCGGTGACCCCCGAGGCGGTGACGGTGTAGACCAGGTCGGCGCCGTCCCACACGCCCGGGTAGGTGACCGTCGAGCCGTCCACCCTCGGGACTACCGGCCGCGCCTCACCCGGCAGGCCGAACGTGACCTGCCGCTTACCGACGCCGATCCGGACCAGCTTGTCGGTTTTGTCGCCGAAGCGGGCCTGGAAGCCGGCCTTGTCGTTGCCGTGGACGAACCCGTCCCCCTCGGCCGCCGCGACGGTCGTGTCGATCTTCTCCCAGGCGCCCGAGGCGTCCTGATAATGCACCGGCCGAGTCGAGATCTCCGCCTGCGAACGACCATCATCCAGCTCATACACGGTGCCGTACCGCCACCGCTTGCCGCTAACTTCCTTGACGCGTTTGCCGGGCGGGGCCGCCTGCCACCCGGCCGCCGGGCGGGTGTCGCGGCCCGGCAGCGTGACCTTGCCGGCGCTCGGGGGTGTCTTGCCCTCCGGCTCGACGGCGAACCAGCCGGCCACCTGCCCGGCCAGCCAGCTCACCGCCTGGGAGAGCAACCCGGGCCCGGCCGGGCCGGTTTGCGCCACGGCAGGTGACACCGGGGCCAGCGACAGCACCAGGGCGAGGGTAGTGATCAGAGTGACGGATCGGCGTAACCGTGCGTGACGCCGGAGTCGGGGCCGTCCAGCCGGTTGCGGTCGAGGGAGGGGTAATTGCGACACGGGCACACTCCACACTCACGCGACCCCTTGCGGGGCCGCAGGTAAGGAGGATCTAAAAGATCCTCAGAGCAAAACACCCAAATAACGTCACAAACCGGCACATTCGGTCAAGACCAATGGAAGGTGACTTACCCGAATGACCGAACACACTGTTGAAGCAGGGGCGACAAGCCCTCCCGGCTGCGAAGATCGATCCGAAGATGGGATCCCAGCCGACCCACGCCAGCGGTAACGCAGAGTGAAACCCGCAGGTGATCACAAGCACCCGGCAACACTCCGACAGTCAATTCACAGCAAACTCACAGAAAACATCACAGTCCGTAAACCTCCGGCCAACACATCCCTGACCTGAAGAAAGACACGTCAAGCCGACCCGGAGCCGCGAGTTTCCTCCAGACGATCTTGACTACCGTCGCCATCCTGGCTAGCCCGGGGCTAGCTCGAGAAAGCCCTCGTGGCACCCCTTCGGGAGGACACTGTGTCCAGCGTTAGCCACCAAGGTCACCTCCCTTTGGTGGGTGGCTGGGTCTGGTCGGCCCCTCTTCCTGTTGGGCGTCAGCACCACGATCGGCCTGGGCAGGCTCGAGGTGGAAAAGGCGTCGACCGTGACCGCGTCGGGGTCGTGCCGGAGGAAGGCGACGACGTTGCCGTGCGCCTCCATGCGGCGTATGAGGTGATTGATCGGCCCCGCGCTCAGCCCTCTGCGGGCACGACGAGACGAGAATCAAGGGCCCGCACGGGCGGCACCCAGCTACTGCTGCCCGGACCCGGCGCCAAGACGGACGACGTGACCAAGCTCAACGCGTCCACCGGCTGGGCGGCCGGCGACACGGGTCTCCACGGCCGGCGATCTCCAGCGGAGCTACCGGGCGCTGCTGGACGGTGGCTGCTGCCGCCAGCGCAGCAGAAGGATGTTCTCTGGCATCTCGACCGAGGACGGGCATGGATTCCGGCCCCCCAACGTACGTGTCGGGCGTCTTCTGGCGGAATTTGTCCCGCGGGGTGACGGTCTGGGGCTGCGGCAATGCCGCCCACATGGCTCGTCGGGCTGGGACGGAGTGCCATCAATTAGAAGTCGAATTCGCCCTGTTTCACGCCATCAATGAAGGCGTCCCAGACGGCACCAGGGACGACGAATGGAGGCTTCTCGGGCGCCTCCGAGTCGCGGATGCCCACACGTCCCCCGGAGAGCGGGGCGACCTCCAGACAGTCGCCGCCGTTCGAGCCGGACTTCGTGGCCTTGCGCCAGTGGGCGCGGGCCAGCTCGTCCGCCACCTCATCGCTCATTGCCAAACCTTTCCACCAGCTCGCGTACCACATCTTTGGTGACGTGCTTGGGGTGGGCCCAGGCACGGATCGCGTCATATCTCAGGCTAATCGCCCTGACCTCTTCCACGCGATCGGTTACCTGTCCATTTGAGGCCGACTCCAGGTAAGCCGTGTCGGGCCCGTGGGGAAGCTGAGCCACGGCGAAACCGCCCAGCAGTCCCGGAGTGGCACCCACGTGGACCGGGACGACCTGGATGGTGATCTTCGGGTGATCCATCGCGGTCAAGAGGCGTTCGAGTTGCTCCCGCATGACCTTCTCGCCGCCGATGGGGCGGCGCAGGACCCCTTCGTCGATGACGGCCGCGTACATGGGCGGCGCCGGGCGCTCAAAAATGGCCTGCCGCTCCAGCCGCGCCCGCACCATCTCCTCCACTTGCTCATCCGTCGCCCCCGGCTCGGCCAGCAGCAAGGCACGCGCATAGCCCTCGGTCTGAAGCAAACCCGGCATCACGAGAGGCTGCCAGGTCCTGATGGCCACAGCGGCCTTCTCGATCTTCGGCCACTGCCTGAACCACTTGGGCGTGTGCTTGGGATTGATCTCCTTCCAGAGCGCCACCAGCTCCCCGCTGAGCCCCAACGCCTCTTCAGCAACCGCAACGAAGCCCTCGGGTACGGGACGCTTCGCGAGCTCGAAGTAGCCGATCATCGTCCCTGAATACCCGGCCCTACTTCCGAACGCCTCCAGAGTCCACCCCTGAGCCTGCCGCAGCCGACGCAGTTCGCGGCCGAAGGCTACTTCTGGGGGCACTTCAGCGGGAATGTCCGGCTCGGCTGGCATCTCGACTCCGTTCGTTCTGGGGGCAAACAGGAGTTGTCGCGGGCCACAACAGGGCCACAACAAGACTGCGCGAAGGTGTTACCGCACTCGTCTGCCGAAAATAGCCGGGCGCGAGCATTCTTGGAATACCTATCCAGGGAAATAGCCGAGGTTTCAGCATCACATAACTGGACAAACTCTGCACTTGTTGGACGCCAACCAATCCACGAAAGGAAAGACGGGTGACGACCAGCGATGACGTTCTTGTGGATCGTGCAGAACGAGACGTGGCCCTCCTGGACCTCCTCAGCACCGCCCTTTCGTCCCTGAACATCTCCGCCACCATAATTAAGGTGATCCTCCTGAACATGCGCGCGGGGAATCCCGTCTATCTCCATCACATGCCTCCGGCTCTGGAAGTGCGTGGCCGCAACCGCGAATTCCGGGCGAAGGTCGAGATCGTAGACGGCGACGACGGTCGAGCCTACGCGGTGCATTCGGCCGGTCGTTCCGACGATCCCCGATTTCCGGTAGGCGCTCATGAGGAGGCGGCCATCTACCTGCACAGCGTCGTACGAGGGTGGCGGGCGCTGTGACGACGGTCAGGAGGTTTCCTGGTTGGGAAATCTTGGAGGGCGCTGGGGGCGGCTACATCGCTATTCGGACTGTCCCGACGCCCGGCCGCAGCGGACTCTCCAACGTGCGGTGCGGCGCGACCCTGACCGAGCTTTACGAGCACCTGGAGCAGGAAATCCGCCGCGAGAAAGGGTTTTCCCCATCGAGGAGATTGCCGGGCGCGGCCTGAAGCGCTGGGAGTCACGCGTAAAGCTGCTCCAACCCGATCAAGCGAACGTCTCCTGGCATGTCCGCCTGGAACCCGGCGCCGCTATAGCAGGCGAGCACCGTGCCTCTGGTGTCGTAGCCCTTGGCCGACAGCAGGTCGCGGGCTCGCCGCAACCGGTCCACATGCCCTGAGGTCATCACCTTGTCCCACTTGACCTCACCGAGAGACAGCACGCGCCGCGGGCGGCCGTGCTCCTCCGGGGCGAGAACCGCCACATCGACCTCGATCTGCGTCCTGTTGACCGCGTCCGCGACGGTGCCGGCGGCCACCTCACCAGGGAAGTCGCCGAACACCTCGGCCTCGGCGAGCATCGCCCACTCCCTGCACAGTCCTTCGAAATGCGGTCCGACCACCTGTGACAGGAACCTGGCCCGGGAGTCGCGCCAGGCGGCCTCGGACCGGCCACGTTCCAGCCGGGGCCATTCGCTGCGCATCACCGCCTCATAGAAGACGATCAAGGGCTCGCAGATGCGGAAGAGGGATTTGCCCTTCCTGAAGGCGTCGGCTTCACGGGCGATCAGGTGAGAGTCCTCCAGCACCGCCAGCGGATGCCCGATGTCTGGAGATTTCCGGCCAATGTGGTTGGCGATCCCGCCCCGCGTGGCGTTCCCGGCGGCGATGGCGCCGAGCACGGCGTGATACAAGGCCATGTCGCGAATGTCGGTCTCCTCGGCCAGCAGATACCGCGCCTCGCGGAACAGCGGCATCTGCCGGTTGAGCACGGTCCGCAGGACCCACGCGTCGAAGTCCTCCATCGATGCCGGAGCATCACCGGCCACGAACTCGCGCCGGTACGCCGGCGTGCCCCCCACGACGGAGTGGACCAGCACCGCAAGGCGCGGATCGCCGATCCCCCAGAACTCGGCCGACGCCCGATAGTCCAGCGGCTTGACGACCATTTCCAGGCTGGCCCGCCCGCGCAGCGGCGCGTTGCCCGCCAGCAGCTTGCCCATCACCCCCATGGCGGAGCCGCACAGCAGCAAGCGAGCATTGCCGCGCCGAATGTATCCGCTGGGGTCGAGAGCGTGCTGGATCAGTGAGGGCAGCGAAGGGGACGCCTTGGCCAGGTAGGGGAACTCGTCGATCACGATGATCCCCTCTTGGACGACGGCGAACAGCCGCTCCAGCGCCTCGTCCCAGTTGGCGAACGCATAACGCCCGCCTCCCGTCCGTGCGGCCAATTTCTGACCGAATCGGGCCAGCGCCTCGGCTTCCGTCTCTTCCAGCCCGGTGAAGATGAACCCGCCGGATTCCTGGACCAGGGCGTCGAGAAGGAACGTCTTGCCCTGGCGGCGCCTGCCACTCACGATGCCGAGCCGCGCGTCAGGGCTGGGCGACGTGGCGAACCTCACCAGGCCGGCCCACTCCTCGTCGCGATCGAAGACGTAGTCGGGCTTGATCACCGGATTCACAGTAGAACTATACAGCTAAGGCCTATACACCTTAGCTGTATAGTTCTAAGCGGCATTTCGAAATGTGTCGCTTAGGGTGGCTTCTATGGACGCAGGCAAGGCGATCTTCGAAACCGTCGACAAGCTTCGCCAGCGGCGCACCGCCCCGCTGGTGCTGGAGCTCGATCTCACCGAGGGCATTACGGAAGGCCCGCCGACGGACCCGCTCGCCGCGGTGCTGTCCATGCGGAAGACGCGCCTGTCCGACGTCCTGTCCGGGCTGCGCAGGGCCAGGCAGGACTCCAGGGTCAAGGCGCTGATCGTGAAGATCGGGACCGCCCCCCTGGGCCTGGCCATGGTGCAGGAGCTGCGCCAGGCCGTGATCCAGTTCCGGGCCTCCGGCAAGCTGACGGTGGCGTTCTCCGAGACGTTCGGCGAGTTCGGCGGCGGCACCGTGCCCTACTACCTCGCCAGCGCGTTCGAACGCGTCTGCCTGCAGCCGAGCGGCGACGTCGGGCTGACCGGGGTGGCGCTGGAGCAGCGTTTCCTCAAGGGGGCGCTGACGAAGCTGGGAGTGGGGTTCGAGGCCGGGCAGCGGCATGAGTACAAGACCGCCCCCAACACCTTCACCCAGGACCACATGACCGAAGCGCACCGCGAGTCCATGGGCCGCATTGTGGAATCGGTCACCGAGACGATGATCGCCGGCATCGCCGACGGCCGCAGGCTGGACGCGGGCAAGGTGCGGGAGCTGATCGACCGGGGCCCGTTCACGGCCGCGGAGGCGAAGGACGCCGGGCTGGTCGACGAGCTGGCGTACCGGGACGAGGTGTACGACGAGGTCAAGAAGGCCGCGGGCGGCGAGGCGCACTTGCAGTACGTGTCCAGGTACGCCAGGGCCGCGGCCGTGCGGAAGTTGCCGCACCCGCTGGCCGACGGGATCGCGCTCGTCCACGGCACCGGCATGATCAAGACTGGGCGCAGCGGCCGGAGCCCGCTCGGCGGGGGCGGCGCGATGGGCTCCGACACGATCAGCGCCGCGTTCCGGGCGGCAAGGCGCGACGAGCACATCAAGGCGGTCGTCTTCCGGGTCGACAGCCCCGGCGGCTCGTACGTGGCCTCCGACACGGTGTGGCGCGAGGTGTCGCTGACGCGCAAGGTGAAGCCGGTGATCGTCTCCATGGGCGACCTGGCGGCGTCCGGCGGCTACTTCGTGTCGATGGCCGCCGACGTGATCGTGGCCCAGCCCGGCACACTGACTGGCTCCATCGGCGTGTACGGCGGCAAGCCCGTTTTTTCCGAATTGCTCGGCAAAATGGGGATAAATTCGGAAATGGTGGCGGAGGGGGCCAACGCGGGGATGTTCTCCACGTCCCGCAGTTTCTCCCCCGAGCAGTGGGAGCGGATCAACGCCTGGCTCGACCGGATCTACGACGACTTCGTGGCCAAGGTCGCCGAAAGCCGCAAACTGACCCGCGAGCGAACCCACGAACTGGCCCGCGGCCGGGTGTGGACCGGCGCCGACGCGCAGTCTGGCGGGCTGGTGGACGAGCTGGGCGGGCTGGAGGACGCGCTGGCGCTGGCCAGGAAGCGCGCCGGGCTCGCGGAGGACGCGCCCGTCCGCATGTATCCGCGACTCAACCCGCTGGAGCGGCTGCGCGGGCCGGAGTCCAGCGAGGACAAGTCGGCCGCGCTGGCCAGGGTGCGTTTGGATGCCTGGGGGCCCCTCGCCCGTCTGTCCGCCGAACTGGGACTCCCGGCCGCGGGCCCGCTGATCCTGCCCGAGTGGTACATCATCCGCTGACCAGGTGACCAGATGGAGCATGGCCTGACGGTGGCGGGTGGCACACCATCCGCCAGCGGGCGCTGAAGCCGGCGGAAGCGGATTCAGCCGGCCGCGCGGCACCTGACGTCGTCATACTAGGCCGCCGTCGGCTGTGAGGTTCTGCCCGGTCAGCCAGGCGGCGTCTGAGCTCACCAGCAGCGCCACGACAGCCGCGATGTCCGCCGGCGTGCCCATCCGGCCCAGGGCCGTCATGTGCGCGACCGTGGCCGCCGTCTCCCGCGGGACGTTGGCGCGGAGCAGGTCGGTGTCGGTCGGTCCGGGCGAGACCGCGTTGACTGTGATCCCGCGCTGTCCCAGCTCGCGGGAGGCGACCCGGGTGAGCTGCTCGATCGCCGCCTTGCTCGCGGCGTAGACCGACTCCCCCGCGCTGGGCCAGGCGGTGCCGGTGGAGGAGACGGTCACGATCCGGCCGCCGTCGGCCATCCTGCGGGCGGCCGCCTGCACCGCGAAGAACGCGCCGCGTACGTTGACCGCCATCACCCGCTCGAACACCTCCTGGGTCAGCTCCTCGATCGGCGTGTGGTCGATCACGCCCGCGTTGTTGACCAGCACCGACAGCGGCCCCGCCGCCTGGCCGGCGAACACCTGGTCCGCCGTGGCGAACAGCCGCTCCACCTGATCAGGGTCGGCCGCGTCGGCGCGTACGGCCGTCGCCCGCCCTCCGCACACCTCCTCCACCTGCCGAGCCGCCCGCTCGTCGGCGACGTAGCTGAACACGACGGTGGCGCCGTCACCGGCCAGCCGCTCCACCACGGCCCGGCCGATGCCACGCGATCCACCCGTCACCACTGCTGCCGCATGCATGGAAGTCCCTTTCTGTTCCAGGAGCCCTCACCATGGCAGCCGTCGCGGAAGCAGAACTTCCGCGAGGTGAGAAAGGGTGGATTCCGTGACCACGAGAGACCCCGCCGCGCGGCTGTTGCGCCTGCTGTCGTTGCTCCAATCACGCACCGACTGGCCGGGCCCTGAGCTGGCGGACCGGCTCGGCGTCAGCACCAGGACCATCCGCTCCGACGTCGAACGCCTCCGCGACCTCGGCTACCCGGTGTCGGCCACCTCCGGGACGGCAGGCGGCTACCGGCTGGGCCCCGGGGCCCGGCTGCCGCCCCTGCTGCTGGACGACGAGGAGGCCGTGGCGGTCGCGGTCGGCCTGCGTACGGCGGCGGCCCAGACGGTGGGCGGGATCGAGGAGACGTCACTGCGCGCACTGGCCAAGCTCGAGCAGGTGCTGCCCGCCCGGCTGCGCCCGCGCCTGGCCGCGCTGACCGCGTACACGGTGCCCGTGCCGGCGGGCACCGGCCCGGCCGTGGACTCCGATGTGCTGGCCACGCTGGCTTCGGCCTGCCGGGACCGGAGGCGACTGCGGTTCGACTACCGCGACCACGACGGCAACGCCACCGTGCGCGACACCGAGCCGCACCGGCTGGTGTCGACCGGGCGTCGCTGGTATCTGGTGGCGTGGGACGTCGGCCGCGACGACTGGCGCACGTTCCGCATCGACCGGCTCACGCCCCGTACCCCGATGGGGCCGTCCTTTCCCGGCCGCTGGATGCCGCCGGGGGACGCGATCGACTTCGTCACCAAGGGCGTGGCCTCGACGCTTGGCCCCTGCCGTACCGTCGCGACCGTGCACGCACCATTCGCGGCCGTCAGCGAGCGGGTGCCGCCGGTGGCCCGGGTGGAGCATCTCGACGACGACCGGTGCCTCCTGCACATCGGCGCCGCCACCCCACTGACGCTGGCCGTCTACCTCGCCGCACTCGGGCTGCCCTTCACCGTGGACGGTCCCCCGGAGCTGCTGGAGGCGCTGCGGCAGGTGGCGCGGCACTGCGACGCCGCCGCGCCTGGCGGCGTTCCCGAGCGCTGACGGACAACAGGAAAGGACCGGGAGGCATCGCACCTCCCGGCCACATCAGGCTCACGACCCGCAGTGCGCGAGCTCGGCGCCCGGTGCGTCGTGCGGCTCCGGGCCCGGACCGGCCGCACGGGACCTGGCGCGAATCCGGCGGAACACCATGCCGGCGGCGATGGCGACAGCGGCGCCCAGCAGCGCGAGCACCACGAGAACGATGGTGGCCGCCCACGGCCAGGCGCTACCGGTCAGCTTGACGTCGAGCACCGGGTACTCCAGCGCCTTGGCCGCCCACCGCGCCGTCGGCACGTCGTAGGTGCGGGCGATGTCCCGCAGCACGGGATCGAACGCGAACTCCTCGCCGACGTGGAGGTACTCGGGCTGGAGCCCTCCGGTGGCCGCCGACGGCCCGGTGCCCGCCGCCTGGCGCCGTGCGGCGTCCACACCGGGGACGAGCAAGCGGTCGAGGCCGTCCGCGACCGTCGAGCGGGGGACGAAGGTCAGGCCGTGCCTGGAGCGGACCGCGCCGTCGCCGACCGCGACGGTGCGCCCGATCATGGACTCCTCGGTGTAGGTGATGAACGCGGAGGCGAGCTCCAGCTCACCGGTGCCCTCGATGAGCCGCACGCCGATGGTCGACGGCCCGGGCTGGTAGGAGGAGGTGAGGGAGACGACGGCCACGTCCTTGGCCTCGAAGCTGGACGAGGGGATCCGCGCGGCGACGCCGGGAGAGTAGTGGCGCCAGTGGACCTTCCGCGCCGCCTCGTGCGCGGTGTCCACGTCGAGCAGCCGTTCGATGATCCGCAGGGCGCCCTCGATACCGGACAGCACACCGGCGGTGGTGATCACGTTTCCGTCGTCCACGTACCGCTGGCCGCTCACCCACTGGACCTGGCCGAAGTCGGCGCGCAGCCCGGGCAGCCGCCACCAGTGGGAGGTCGCCGGCCTGCCGTCCAGCAGCCCGGTCGCCGCGAGCGTACGGGCCCCGTTGCAGACGCTGACGGTGATCGCGCCGGCCGCCGACTGCTCACGCAGCCACGCGGTGATGGAGCCGGCCTCCGCGGGAGCCGTCTTGTTCAGGGCGGGGATCACCACGGCGTCGAGCGTGTCGCGTCGCTCGCCCAGCAGCCGCGCCAGCTCGTCGAAGGTCAGGTCCGGTACGAGGTCCAGCCCACCGGTCAGGGGCACCAGCCGAGGACCGGACGAGACCACGTAGGTGTTCACCCGCCCGGTGCCCGCCAGCACCTCGTACGGCCCGAGCAGGTCGGCCACGTTGGTGCCACTGCCGTTGACCAGGAAGGCCACCGTGGGCTTGGCCGGGTCGTGGGCGGCGGCCTTCCGCACAGGCTGGACCGCCACCGTGTCCGAGCGTGCCTTGTACTGGTCGCCGAACTTCCCGACGGTGTTCACCGCGGAGACCGCACCGGGCACCAGGAGCGCGACCAGCACGACGGCCCCTCGCCCGAGCCACTTGCGCGGGATGCGAAACCGGTGCTGATGGTGCGTGTACTCGTGGCGCCGCCGCAGCATGGCGAGGGCCATGAAGACGAACATGAGCACGTGCCCGATCGACATCACCATGTCGCCCGGCAGCGCGCCGAACCAGTACGGGACGAGCAGGACGAGGAACGGCACGCCCATCGCCAGGCTCATCTCGGCGATGGCGGCCCAGGTGTGGCGGCGGACCCGCATCCAGACGGCCATGCCGATGGACATGTCGGCGGCCATGGTCAAAGTGCCGACGTCCACCCGGGTGATGGCGTCCGGCAGGACCGCGCCCCACACCGGACCGAGCAGCACCATCCCGAGGCTCATCGCGATGACCATCTCGATGTAGTGCCAGACGAAGCGGCCGGCCACGTGCCTCTTACTGGGCTGGATCGTCATGACGGGGACTCCTAACGTGCGGAATGTGACGTCGCCAACGCTAGGAAGCGAGGGGTGGCCGCCGAATCAGTGAAGTCGCCGGTCCTTCAGGCGGGGCGTTCGGCCAGGACCAGCCGCATGAGCTCGGCTCGCGAGGTGATGTCGGCCTTCTGGAAGACTTTGCGCAGGTGGTAGTCCACGGTCCGCGGGCTGAGGAACAACTGCGCGGCGATCTCCCCGTTGGTCAGCCCTTCGCCGACGGCCAGCGTGATGCGTAGCTCCTGCGGGGTGAGCGTGCTCAGCACGCCCGCCTCGGGTGCGCGCGCCGACTCCCCTGTGGCGCGCAGCTCGCCCAGCGCGCGTTGGGCCCAGGCGAGTGCGCCGATGCGGCGGAAGTCGTCCGCGGCGCCGCGCAGGTGCCGCTGCGCCTCGGAGCGCCGCCGGTCCCGCCGCAGGTGCTCGCCGAGCAGCAGCTCGGTACGGGCGTGCTCGAGCGGAGCGTCGGACCTGGCGTGCAGGCGCAGGCTTTCCGCATAGTGGGCGCTGCCATCGGCGCAGACCAGCGCCCGGCAGCGGGCCGTGAGGGCGGCCGGCTCGGGCGCGGCGGCGTGCTGGGTCCACCGGGCGTAGCGGGCCGTGGCCGCGGCGGCCCGGTCGCGCTCGCCTGCTCTGACCAGGGCCTCGACGAGGTCGGGAACGACGGCCATGGCCAGGTCCGAGGGCACGTCGGCGTCCCAGACGCCGACCGCCTCGAAGTGCCGCGCGGCTTCGCGGTGCCGGCCCGCGACCAGGTCGATGAGCCCGAGCGCCCGCCTGGCGTAGGACATGGCGTCGGCCAGGTTGCGGCCGCTCGCCTCGGCCAGCACATCGGTGGCCAGCTCCGCGGCTTCCGGCCGGCCCCGGATGGCCGCGCACAAGGCCAGCAGCCCTTGGTGGCGGCAGGCCGTGTTCGGCTGGCCGACCTCGGCGGCGAACTGGCGGCCCTCCTCGGCGTAGGCCTCGGCGAGCCCGAACCGGCCACGCGCGATCTCGTCGGCGGACTGATACTCCAGATTCCAGGCGAGCGCACCGAGTGATCCGTTGGCGCGCGCCAGCTGCCCGGCCGTGCGATGCAGGCGCCGGCTCAGCTCGTAGTCGCCGAGCTGGCGAGCGATCCCTCCGGCCAGGGTCATCGTGACCGGATCTGTCAGCGACTCGACCACGGCCCAGTCTCGCGGTCCAGGATCGCGGCCGGCGCGAGCCAGGCAGGCACTGCGCAGCAGCCCCAGCACGGCGTCCCGCGGATCGTCCGGCACCGGCGTGATCCCGTCGAGCCAGCCGGCGAGGTCGGCCCACGCCTGCGGCCGGTTGACGCGCAGACCGAGGTCGGCGTACATCGCGACGGTCGGGGTGAACAGGCGCCGGTCGATCCGCAGCGCCCGCGGGATCCACGGCTTGATGAGGTCCATCGCCTCCTCGGGCGAGCCGGCGAACTCCGCCACGGTGGCGCGGATCGCGGCCAGGGCGATGCGGTCCCCCTCCTCCAGGTGGGGCTCGCGCTCGGCGCGGTCGAGCAGCTCCACGGCCGCGGCGGTGAATCCCCCTCCGATGGCGGCGAGCGCGGCGTTCCACAGCCGCCGCCCCCGGCGCGAACCGTCGGCGGTGAGCTCGGCCGCCCGGGACAACGCGGCCATGGCCGCGGCGGGGCCGCCGAGCAGGGCCGCCTGCGCGGCGGAGCGCTCGAGGTGCTCGGCGGCCTGCTCGTCGTGGCCGACGGCGGCCTGCCCGAGGTGCCAGGCACGGCGGTGCTGGTCGGCCGGGGTGTCGAAGGCCGAGGCGAGGGCACGATGGAGCGCGGCCCGCCGGTCGGCCGAGGCGCTGTGGTAGACCGCCGAACGGATCAGCGGGTGCCGGAACACCAGCCGGGCTCCGTCGTACGTCAGCAGCTCGTCGAGCTCGGCGCGGTGCAGCGGGTCGGCGCCGATCCGCAGCGACGCGGCCGCCTTCTCGATGGTTTCGACGCTGCCGGAGCCGTCGGCGGCGATCAACTGGAGCAGCGGCAACGAGGCGGCGTACCCAGCCCGGATCTTGGTCAGGAACGAACGCCGCAGCTCATCGGTCAGCGCGGGCGGCTCCTGCGTGCCCTCCGGTGGCATCTCCTTTCCTGCCAGCTCCAGCAGGGCAAGGGGGTTGCCGCCGGTGGCGGCCAGCAGGTGGTTCTGCTCGCCGTCGGTCAGCCGCCGCCCGCCGGCCTGCTCGGCGAGCAGCGCCCTGGCCGCGTACGGGTTGAGCCCCATGAGCGGGACCCGGCGCAGGTGGGGCAGGTCGGTGGCGTGGCCCTCGTCGGCACGCGCGGCCAGCGCCAGCACGACGGGCTCGTTGTCCAGCCGGCGGGCGACGAACGCCAGGGTCTTCAGCGTCGGTTGATCGGCCCAGTGCGCGTCGTCGACCACGCACAGCACCGGCTTCTCGCCGGCCAGCAGGGACAGCAGCGACAGGGTCGACAGCGCCACCAGGAACGCGTCGGGCGGTGCGCCGTGCGCACGCCCGAACAGGATCCGCAGGGCCTGCGCCTGCGGGCCGGGCAGCTCGTCGACCGACCCGAGCACGGGGAACAGGAGCTGGTGCAGTATCGCGTAGGCGAGATCGGCCTCCGGCTCGACGCCGACCGCGCGCAGCACCTGGAAGCCGGCGGCCTGCTCAGTGGCGTACGACAACAGTGCGGTCTTGCCGATGCCCGGCTCACCGTGCAGGACGACCCCGCCGCCGCGTCCCTCGGCGGCGTGCCGCAGTAACGACTCGAGCAGCTTCGCCTCGGCGTCTCTCCCCAGCACACGCCGAGCATAGAAAGCGGCCGCACCGGTGACAACGCGCGCGATCCCCGAAGACCGGCGACTTCACTGATACGGCCCGCGCGACCTGGCCCCTAGCGTCGACCGCGTTCACAGGAACATTCACAGAGTGCGAGGCCATCATGACGCTCGGAGCGTTGAGCGGTCGCACCGCCCTGGTCACCGGCGCGGGCAGCGCCATCGGCGCCGCGGTGTCCCGCGCCCTGAGCAGGGCCGGCGCCGGCGTGGTTCTCACCGACCGCGACGGTCAGGCTCTCGAGGCGCTGGCCGCGGACATCGGCTCAGCGGGGGGCCAGGCCGTCGCCGTCCCGGCGGATCTCGCCAATCCGGTGTCGGTGCGGCGGCTGGTCGAGCAGACGCTCGGCGCGTTCGGCCGGCTCGACGCCGCGTTCAACCACGCCGAGGTGGGTGAGGTGGCGCTGGCGATGAAGTACGAGGTCCCCTCGATGCGGCACGGCGGCCGCGTCGTCAACCTGGCGGCGACCGCCGGCGCGCACACCGCGGTGGCCGAGCTGACCCGCAGGGTGGCGCTGGACGTCGCGGGCTCCGGCGTGCGGATCGACGCCGTGGCCGCGGGCAGTGAGGAGGACGTCGCCACCGCCGTCGTGTGGTGTGTCGCTTGTCAGGTGCCCATCGGGCGGTAGCGGCCGCGGAGCCGTACCAACGGCTGGAGTGCGGGGTTGACGTAGGGGACGGCCAGGACGGAGGCGATGAACAGCGTGTGGTCGCCGGCCGCGACCACCTTGGTGGTCTCGGCCTCCAGGGCGGCCACCCCACCCTCCACCACCAGCGCCTCCGTGTGCGCCCCGCGGTGGTGGGGGATGCCGGCCACCAGGAGCCGGGCGCTGGGCCGGCCGGGGGTGGCGAAGCGGCTGGCGATGGCGGCCTGGCGGGAGGACAGCAGGGAGGCGGCCCAGCGGTCCTGGCGGAGCAGGACCTCGTTGAGGTAACTGCGGCTGGCCAGGCTGACCAGCACCAGCGGGGGTTCGAGGGAGACCGACATCAGGGCGGACACCGTCGTCCCGAGGTCGTCCCGTCCGTCGCGGACGGTCACGACCGAGACCCCGGCGGCGAGCTGGGCCATTGCCTCCGTGAACTCGCTCACCGCCAGGGCTCCGAAGGGGTCAGGCGAGGCCGTTGGAGGTCAGCCATTCCTTGGCCACCGTGGCGGGCTCGTCCTTGTTGACGGAGATCTTCTGCATCATGTCGAGCAGAGACTGCGTGGTCAGCTTGGCCGAGATGGAGTTCAGCGTGGTCCTGATCATGTCGGTGGCAGCCGCCTTGTTGAGCAGCGGGGTCACGTTCTGGGCGGGGAAGATGTTCTTGGGGTCCTGCAGGGGCACCAGGTTGTTGGCCGTCATCTTGGGGTCAGTGGTGAAGACGTTGCCGACCTGGATCGTGCCGTCCTTGATCGCGTCAGGGGTGGTCGGTCCCGTGGGCTCCCACGCCTTGAACTCGATCCCGTAGACCTCCTTGAACCGCGCCTCCCACCGCTTCTTGAACTCGGGCGGGCCGCCGACGGTCATGGTCTTGGAGACCTTGGCGAGGTCTTCCATGGTGTTGAGCGACTGCTTGGTCTGGGTGTCCTTGGTGATGGACAGGCTGTCCTTGTCCTCGGCGGGCGAGGAGTCCAGCACCTCCAGCTCGGCAGGCAGCTTCTCCTTCAACCCGGCGTTGACCTCATCGGTGGTGGCCGCCGTGGTCTGCTGGTCGATGAAGGCCAGCAGGTTGCCGTTGTACTCGGGCACGATGGTCAGGCCGCCGCTCTTGACCTGGTCGTAGAGCACCTCCCGGCTCCCGATGCGCGGCTTCTCCTCGACCTGCACGCCCTTGGCCTGCAGCGCCTGGGCGTAGATCGACGCGAGCAGCACGTTCTCGTCGAAGTCGGCGGATCCGATGATGGCCTTACCACCCCCGCCTGAGGCCGAGCCGCTGGGAGCCGCGCTCGAGGTGTCGAGCGGGTTGCCCCCGGTGCCGGTGCTGCCGCCGCCACCGCAGGCGGCCAGCGCGAGCATCGCCGAGATCAGCACCCCCGCGATGCCGTACTTGCGTCTCATCTTGCTTTTCCCTTCTAAGCGGGAGGTTATATAGGAGACTATCGGACCTTAAGTCGCTGGCTCACCCCCGGCGAGACCGTCACCCTCTGGGCGAGCGTGAACAAGATCTGCACCACGAGCGCAAACAGCACAATCAGTACTGAACCGCCGACGACGCTCGCGTAATCCTTCGTCGCGAACCCGTCGATCACGTACCGCCCGAGGCCGCCCAGCCCCGTGTACGCGGCAACGGTGGTGGTGGCGACGACCTGGATCGCCGAGAGCCGGCAGCCCAGCAGGATCAGCGGCAGCGCGACCGGAACCAGCACCCGCATGAGCACCTGACCGCCCCGCAGCCCCATCCCGTACGCCGCGTCCCGCAGCTCGGGGTCGACCCCCTTGATGCCCTCGAAGGTGTTCACCAGGATCGGCGGCACCGACAGCAACACCAGCGGAATGATCACCGGCCAGATCGAGGCCGCGCCGAGCAGCAGCACGAACATCACCAGCAGGCCCAGCGTGGGCAGCGCCCTGGCCAGGTTCGCCGAGACGACGACCACCACTTCGCCCCGGCCGGTATGGCCGATCAGCAGGCCGATCGGCACCGCGATCAGCGCCGCCAGGGCGAGGGCGAGAGCCGAGAACTCCAGGTGCTCCAGCAGCCGCATGGGGATGCCGCCGGACCCGGACCAGTTCTCCGGATTCCCGAAGAACTCCCCAAGCCAGGAGAAGAAGGCGGTCAACCAGCTCACGACGCCTGCCCCTTCCGTACCCGCACCCAGGGGGTGAGCAGCCGCTGCGCCAGCACGATCAGCCCGTCGGCGATCAGCGCCAGCGCCACGATCAGCACGATGCCGACGATGACCGGCGGCATGAACGGGTTCTGGTACGCCCGCGTGAACAATCCGCCGAGCCCGCCCTGCCCGATCAGCGCGCCCACGCTGACCAGGCTGATGCTGGAGACCGCGACCACCCGCAGCCCGGCCAGCACGACCGGCACCGCGATCGGCAGCTCGACCAGCAGCAGGCGGCGCAGCGGCGTGAACCCCATCGCCACCGCCGACTGGCGGACGTGGTCGGGCACCGAGCCGAGCCCGTCCACCACGGCCGGGATGAGCACGGCCATGCCGTAGAAGGTCAGCGGGATGATCACTGTGGTCTGCGACAGCCCGGTCACCGAGATCAGCAACATGAAGACCGGCAGCGACGGCAGGGCGTACACGACGTTGAAGAGCCCCGCGGTGGGCTGGTAGAGCCAGCGCCAGCGCACGCAGGCCAGGCCGAGCGGCAGCGCCACGACCAGCGCGACCAGGATCGGCACGAGCGACATGGTCAGGTGGTCGGTGAGCAGGTTCCTGATGCTGTCGACCCGCCCGGTGTCCCAGTTGCGAGCGATCCACTCCCAGATCGAGGGAGGACCATCACCCATCTGCCGCCTCCGCCAGCGCCTGATCGAGCGTCTCCCTGGTGGCGACGCCGACGACCTTGCCCTGCTCGTCCACGGCCACGGCGCAGCCGGACGGCGACAGCAGCGCCGCGTCGAGCGCCGAGCGCATCGAGTCACGGCCCGGCACGAACGTGCCGTACGGCTCCAGCTCGCCGGGCCGCGCCCCGGAGACCCAGCCGGCCGGCCGGCCCTCGGCGTCCACCACCAGCAGCCAGGGCTCGGAGGTGCCGCGCTCGGCGCCCTCCTCGACGGTCAGATCGGTACGCAGCCGCAGCCCTTCGGTGGAGATGAACTGCAGCCGCCTGATCCCCCTGTCGTGCCCGAGGAACTCGCGCACGAAATCGTCGGCCGGCTCCGACAACAGCGTCTTGGGATCGGCGAGCTGCGCCAGCGTGCCGCCCACCCGCAACACGGCCACGCGGTCGCCGAGCTTGATCGCCTCGTCGATGTCGTGCGTGACGAAGACGATGGTCTTGTTGAGCTCCGCCTGGAGCCTGAGCAACTCGTCCTGCAGGCTGGTGCGCACGATGGGGTCCACGGCGCTGAACGGCTCGTCCATGAGCAGCACCGGCGGATCGGCGGCCAGCGCCCTGGCCACGCCCACGCGCTGCTGCTGCCCGCCGGACAGCTGGAACGGGTAACGGCCGGCCAGCGCCGGGTCCAGGCCGACGCGCTCCAGCAGCTCCATGGCCCGCGCGCGGGCCTTCTTCTTGTCCCAGCCGAGCAGGTAGGGGACGGTGGCGATGTTGTCGACGATCTTCCGGTGCGGGAACAGCCCTGCCTGCTGGATGACGTACCCGATGCCGCGCCGCAGCGTCGGCGGGTCGATGCCCTGCACGGGCTCACCGTCGAGGAGGATCCGGCCCTCGGAGGCGTCGATCATGCGGTTGATCATCCGAAGCGACGTCGTCTTCCCACAGCCGGAGGGGCCGACGAGCACCGTGATCTCGCCGGTGGGCGCCTCCAGGCTGAGGCGATCCACGGCGACCGTGCCGTCCGGGTAGCGTTTGGTGACAGCGTCGAATGTGATCACGCGTGACCTCTCGCTCTGGGCAGGGCCGCGGCCCCCCTGCCACGACCGCCGCATGATCTCTTGGACCCACAGACTACGGCGATCCAGCCCGCTCTGTCCCCTTGGGCCTGGCTTAAGCGTTTCACTGACCAGGCATATTTACTTAAATCTGGATCTGGTAGTGCGCCGGACCGGTCTGTGTTGGCATGATTACCTCCACAATCACCTGACGCGCACCCCTCACCACACCCTCAGCGTCCGCACCGAGCAAGAGGATCCGGCCCCGTGTCCCAGCCGCTCACCGATCAGCGCCCACGCGCAGAACTGATCGCAGAGCTCTACGACCGTCATGCCGCCGGGCTGTTCGCGTACTGCGCTGACCAGCTCGGCGACCTCGGCTCCGCGTCCGACGTCCTGATGTCGGTGCTCTCCGGCGTGCCCGCCGCGGAGCCGCCCCGTGCCGCTCTCTACGCCTTCGCTCGCCGCCAGATCCACCGGCGGGACGTCGTCTACGCGCCGCCCCTGGTGGACCCGCTCATCGATCCGGCCACGTCGCTCGTCGAGCGCAGCCTGCGGGAGTTGCGGCCGCACCAGCGGGAGGTGCTGGTGCTCTGCGCGGTCTGCGGGCTGAGCAAGGCCGAGCTGGCCTGGGTGCTCGATGTCGCGCCCGACACGGCAGAGGAGCTGGCCGTGGGCGCGGGGCATCGGTTCCGGCAGGCTCTCGGTGCGGCGCTGGCCTCCACCAGGGTACGCGTGCCCAAGCCGATCGCCGACGTCTACGGCGCGTTGGGGGTCGCGCCGCTGCGTGACGTGCTCGGCCGCCTGCCGTGGCCACAGCCGCCCGGGGCGCTGCGCATCCACTTCGCCGGCTCGCGTACGGCCACGCCCGCGCCGTTGTTCGTGAAGCCGCGCTGGCCCAGCCCACCGATGTGGCCGCAGCCGCTGTCCGACGCCGACCCGGCGACCAGCACATTGATCTTCCCCAAAGAGCTGCTGACGCCTCCGGCGCCGTCCCGGGTCTCCCACCACGAGGCGACCACGGCCCCGATGCCCAAGGTCCGCGACCCGCTGCGCCCGCCGCCCAGCCTCGGCCGCCCGCTCAGGGATCCGCTGGGCCCGCCGCCCGGCCTCTCCCGCCCGCTCAGGGATCCGCTGGGCGCCCTGGACTCCTCCCGTCCTTTCGAGGAGCGGCCGTTCTTCATGGCGGCGCCGGCGGACGAGTCGGAGCCGTTCGCCACGGGGGACGTGCTCCTGCCGAAGAACTCGCCCGAGCCGTTCGCGACGGGCGACGTGCTCCTGCCCAGCGAGACGCCGCTCCGGCCGCCGTCCGAGGCGGGCGACCTGCTCGCGCCGAGCGGCGAGGCGCGCCCCGACCTGCCGGCACCCGGCCGTGACCCGTTGCCGTCCAGGGGCGAGGGACGCAGGGAATTACGCAGGCCCAGGCCGGCGCGTCGGTCGCAGCCGTCCCCGGCCGAGGACGTGCTGGTCCACAAGGGCCCGCCCCGCCCGCTCCAGCCGGAGCCCGAGGACCTGATGGGCGACGACACGGCGCCGCTGTTCAAGCCGCGTCCCAAGCCCATGGAGCCGGTGTACCGGATGCCGCTGCCCTGGGAGGACGAGCCGGCCGCGGAGCCGAAGGAGTCCTTGCTCGCCCCTCGTCCGGTCCGGGCCAGGCCCGTCCCCAAGCGCCGTCCGGACAAACCCCGGCCGGAGAAGGCGCGCCGCCGCGGGGAACGCCACTACGACTGGGCCTGGGAGCTGATCGGCTTCCTGATCTGCGTGGCGATCGCGATGATCGTGTTCTTCTCCGTGCCGATGTTCGTCGATCCCTAAGGCCGCTCGACCGCCGTCAGGTCGAGCGTGCTCAGGCGGTCCACGTCGGCGAGGATGTCAAAGGCCACGACCTTGCCGCCTGCGATGGTGAAGGCCCCGACCGACACCACCTTGCCGCCGGCCGTGTTGATCAGACCGGGTACGCCGTTGACCAGGACCGGCTGAGCAATCTGGGCCATCCGCTGGAACATGAGCGCCTGCTTGGCCACCGCCAGGGCCCCGTGGAGCTCCAGCCAGCGGCCGCTCGGCAAGGCGCCCTGGTCCACACGCAGGACGATGTCCGGGTCCAGCACCGCGACCAGGGCGTCGAAGTCGCCGGCCCGCGCGGCCGTCATGAAGGCGTCCACCACCTTGCGCTGCCGCGACAGGTCCGGGTCCGGCTCCGCGGCCGCGCCGCGCACCCGGCGCCGGGCGCGGCTGGCAAGCTGACGGGTCGCGGCCGGGGTGCGGTCCACGATGGGGGCGATCTCGTCGAAGGGCACGGCGAACATGTCGTGCAGCACGAACGCCAGCCGCTCCGCCGGATCGAGCGTCTGGAGCACCACGAGCAGCGCCAGGCCCACCGAGTCGGACAGGAGCGCCTCGTGCTCGGGGTCGGCGCCGTCGACGGTGCTCACCACCGGATCCGGCATGCGCGTCTCCAAGGGCTCCTCACCACGCGTGCGGCGGGAGCGCAGCATGTTGAGGCAGACGCGGCCCACGACCGTGGTGAGCCAGCCGCCCATGTTCTCCACGTCGCTGGTGTCGGTGCGGCTGAGCCGGAGCCAGGTCTCCTGCACCGCGTCATCGGCCTCGCTCAGCGAGCCGAGCATCCGGTACGCCACCGCCCGCAAATGATCACGGTGCGCCTCGAAGACGCCGGTCACCCCATCGTTGTCGTTCATCGGTCACATTCTCCCTCGCCGTCGCGTCATAGCGGTGCCGCACGGGCAGAGAGACGCACATCACAGTCGCCTCCTGTCACCTCTTGCCGAGCTGTTCCGTCAATGCGGTGTAACAGCGAAACACGCAAGGAGACGACCATGGAAGCCCGCGTGAACTACTTCGGCAACTCTGTCACGCCCAAGGTCATGAAGTACCTCGGCTCGGCAGGCAAGGTCGTGCAGGACTCGACGCTGCCGGCCGCGACCCAGGAATTGGTGAAGATCCGCGCCAGCCAGATCAACGGCTGCGCCGTCTGCATCGACGGGCACACCAAGGAAGCCGCGCACGCCGGCGAAACCTCGGTGCGCCTGAACCTGGTCGCGGCCTGGCGGGAGGCCACGGTGTTCACCGAGGCCGAGCGTGCCGCCCTGGAGCTGGCCGAGCAGGGCACCCGCATCGCCGACGCCGCCGGTGGCGTCACAGACGAGGCATGGGCGAACGCCGCCAAGCACTACGACGAGGACCAGCTCGCCGCCCTGGTGGCCCTCATCGCCGTCATCAACGCCTACAACCGCCTGAACGTCATCACCCAGCAGCCCGCCGGGGACTACCAGGTCGGCCAGTGGGGGTGACCGCGGCGAAGTGAAGCGCCTGCCCCTTCGTCCCAGGAGGCCCGGGACGGGCAGCCCGCCCACCTGCCCGTCGCCCGGCGGGTCTACGAGTCGGAGGAGAGGATCAGGCCGCTGGTCGGTACGCCGGTTCCGGCGGTGACCAGGACGTTTCGTACGCCCGGGAGTTGGTTGGCCGCTGTGCCGCGGATCTGGCGGACGGCTTCGGCGATGCCGTTCATGCCATGGATGTACGCCTCCCCCAGCTGGCCTCCGTGCGGATTGACGGGCAGGCGGCCGTCCAGTTCGATGGTGCCGTCCCGGAGGAAGTCCGGCGCCTCGCCCCGGCCGCAGAACCCCAGCTCCTCCAGCTGAGCCAGGACGAACGGGGTGAAGTGGTCGTAGAGGATGGCGGTGTGGATGTCCCGCGGCGACATCCCGGACATCTCCCAGAGCCGGCGGCCGACGACGGACATTTCCGGCAGGCCGCTCATGTCATCGCGGTAATAGCTGGTCATCATCATCTGGCCGGCTCCGGAGCCCTGCGCGGCGGCCGTGATCATCGCGGGTGACCTGCGCAGGTCCCGGGCACGCTCGGCCGAGGTCACGACCAGGGCCACCGCGCCGTCGCTCTCCTGACAGCAGTCGAGCAGGTGCAGCGGCTCCACGATCCACCTGGACGCCTGGTGCTCCTCCAGCGTGATGGGCCGCTGGTAGAACCAGGCGGCCGGGTTGGTGGCCGCGTGCCTGCGCATGGCCACGGCCACCCGGCCGAAGTCCTCCGAGGTCGCGTTGTAGGCATGCATGTAGCGGCGCGCGAACATGGCCACCCAGGCCGCCGGCGTCATCAGCCCGAAGGGCACGTGCCAGCTCATCTCCAGGCCCTGGGAGGTCGGCTCGCCGGTCAGGCGGGCGTTCGGCTGGCCGAAGCGGCGGCCGGAGCGCTCGTTGAACGCCCGGTAGCAGACCACCGTCCGCGCCATCCCCGTGGCCACGGCCATGGCGGCGTGCGCCACCGTGCCGCAGGCCGCGCCGCCGCCGTACTCGACGCGGGAGAAGAAGGTCAGGTCGCCGATCCCCACCTCCCTGGCGACGGCGATCTCCTGGTTGGAGTCCTGGCTGTAGGTCACCATGCCGTCCACCTCACCCGGCGACAGCCCGGCGTCGTCCAGGGCGGACAACACGGCCTCGGCGGCCAGCCGCAGCTCGGATCGCCCGGACTTCTTGCTGAACTCCGTGGCGCCGATGCCGGCGATGGCGGTGCGTCCGCTCAACAAGGTGCGTTCTCCTCGGGAAACATGAGGGTTACCGTGCCGGTGGCGTGGTCGCCGAGGCTGACCTTGCCGCGCACCTCCACCGTGACCTGGCCGTCCTGGCGCGACACGACGGTCCCGTTGAAGCTGAGGCGGTCCCCCGCGTACGCCGGGACGCCCAGCTTGACGTTGATCCGCTTGATGACGGCCTCCGGGCCCGCCCAGTCGGTGACATAGCGCTCGACCAGGCCCATGGTGGTCAGGATGTTGAGGAAGATGTCCTTCGAGCCCTGGGCGCGGGCGAGTTGGGTGTCGTGGTGCACGGGCGTGAAGTCCATGGTGGCCAGGGCCGTGGAGACGACCACGGTGGGCGTGAGGTCGATGGACAGCTCCGGCAGCACGGCTCCTGTCTCGGTCATGGCTCCCCCGGTGTCCACATCGGCAGGACGAGCTCGTCGTCCATCGGGCGATACGTCACGCGCAACGGCATGCCGATCCGCACCTCCTCCAGGGGGCAGTCCACGACGTTCCCGACGATCCGTACGCCCTCCGGCAGCTCCACCACGCCCACCACGAACGGGGTCTCGCGGCCCGGCACCGGAGGATGGTGGTGCACGACGTAGCTGTAGAGGGTCCCTGCGCCGCTCGCGACCGTGTAGGAGCGGCCGGCCGAGCGGCAGTGGGGGCACAGCGGGCCCGGCGGGTGGCGCAGCAGGCCGCAGTCGGCGCAGCTCTGGATGCGTAGCTCGCCCTTCTTCACGCCTTCCCAGAAGAACGCGGTGTCCTGGTTGATCGCGGGCTGGAGCGGATAGGGCTCTTTTGAGGCTTTGGGGGCGGGCGGGCGAAATTTCAGGACACGGAAGAGCATGTCCGCCACCGGCTCGTCGTCCTCGGCGTACCAGGTGACGTTCCAGGTGGCGAAGTACCCCACACCCAGAGCGGTCTTCTTGGGCCCCGCCAGGCCCGCGAACCTCGTCGCGGGGGTGAGGCGCTCGCCCAGGCGGGCGTAGCGGTGGTAGGTCTGCTCGCAGTTGGTCGCCACCACGCCCGTGTAGCCGCCGGCGTTGAGCGCCGTCATCATGTCGTCCACCGGCGAGCGGTCCTTGGCCCCCGCGCGCTGCCCTTGCATGGTCCACACCTGGGCCATCGCGGGCGGGGCGACGCCCTTGTCCAAGTAGGCCGGATTCTCGTCGCCCATGGCGGCCAGCCAGTGCCTGATCATGGGGATGTTCACCGGGTCGGGCGCCGGCGTGCCGCGCACCTCCCCCAGCGCCGCCTGCTTGTCCGCGAGGTCGTGCAGCTCCTCGTCCGTCATCGGCTTCGTCTCGCTCATCGCGGCGGCCTCGGCAGGCCCAGGCCGAGCATCGCGATCAGCTCCCGCTGCACCTCGTTGACCCCGCCGCCGAACGTCAGCACCACGGCGCCCTTCACCCCGTGGTCGTTGCGTTCGAGCAGCTCGGCCGTCTCCGGGTCGCTCGGGTCGCCGTATCTGGCCAGGACGTCGGCGATGATCCTGCCGACCTCCTGCATGCGCTCGGAGCCGTAGATCTTGGTGGCCGACGCGTCGGGCGCGCCCAGCCAGCCGAGGTCCATGTTCGCGGCCACCTGCCAATTGAGCAGCTCGTTCGTCCGCAACGCCACCCACACCGCGGCCAGCGCCCGCCGTACGTCCGGGTTGTCCACCAGGCCGGTGCGCCTGGCCCAGGCGAGGAAGCGGTCGTAGGTCTGGCCGATGTTCCCGGCCGGGCCGAGGGTGACCCGTTCGTGGTTGAGCTGGTTGACGATCAGGTCCCAGCCGCGGTCCACCTCGCCGACCACCATGTTCACCGGCACGCGGACGTCGCTGTAGTAGGTGGAGTTGGTGTGGTGGCGCCCGTCCATGGTCACGATCGGGGTCCACGAGAAGCCGGGGTCGTCCGTGGAGGCGATCATCATGGTGATGCCCTTGTGCTTCTTGGCCTCGGGGTTCGTCCGGGCGGCCAGCCAGATGTACTGGGCGTAGTGTGCGCCGCTGGTGAAGATCTTCTGGCCGTTGACGACGTAGTGGTCGCCGTCGAGCACCGCCGTGGTGCGCAGGGACGCCAGGTCGGTGCCGGCCTCGGGCTCGCTGTAGCCGATGGCGAAGTGGCATTCGCCGGCGAGGATGCGCGGCAGGAAGAGGTCCTTCTGCTCCTGGGTGCCGTACTGCATGAGCGTGGGGCCGACGGTCTGGACCGTGATGATCGGATACGGGACGCCTGCCCGGGCGATCTCGTTGGCGAAGATCTGCTGCTCGAGCGGGCCGTAGCCACCGCCGCCGTACTGCTCGGGCCAGCCGAGGCCGAGTTTGCCGTCGCGGCCCAGGCGGCGGCAGTGCTCCATGTACGCCTCGCCGAACGGGTCCTCGGTGATCTTCCTGCGGTCCTCGTCGGTGAGACAACCCTGAAAGTACTCGCGTAGCTCGTCGCGGAGCCTGCGTTGCTCGGGGGTCAGGTCGATCAGCATCAGACGAGCGCTCCGATCAGGTCCAGCTGGGCGTCGGCGCCGCCGAGCAGGTGGGACAGGTGCTTGGCCTGGGCGAAGTAGCGGTGGAGCGGGTACGTCACGTCGAGCCCGAGGCCGCCGTGCAGGTGCTGGCAGGTGTAGAGGGCCTTGACGGCCGCACTGACGTGGTACGCGGCCAGCGCCAGGTCCTGCTCGGCCGGCAGGCCCTCGCCCAGCCGCCAAACCGCCGACCACATCGCCACGTCCAGTGCCCGGCCCGCGATGTAGACGTCGGCGATCTGCATGGTCACGGCCTGGAACTCGGCCAGCGCCCGGCCGAACTGCTTCCTGGTCCTGATGTAGGAGGTGGTCAACTCCAGGGCCCCGGCCAGCACGCCACTGGCCTGCGCGGCGACCGCGGCGGTGAAGAGCTGCCGGACGCCGGTGACCGCCTCCGGTCCCGCCAGCCGCTCGGCGGGGGTGTCCTCGAGCACGACCGTCGCGGCGGGCTCGCCGGTGGACGTGAACTCCGCCGTCGTCGCCGGCTCCTCGATCAGGAACAGGCCCTCATCGGCGCTGACCAGCACTGCGGACGCGGGGTGGAGCACGGAGACCTTGCGCCCGGTCAACGCCCAGCCGTCACCCGACGGCCGCGCGACCGTCGAAGGCGGCTCGGCCAGGGCGCGGCCCGGCTCCCGCAACGCGAGCGCCATCCGGCCCGCGCGCCCGGCCCGGGCTCCAGCCGCCGCGCCACCCTCGCCGCTCGTGCCGCTGAAGCGTCGTTGCTGGTCGAGGGTGCCGTATCGGGCCAGGGCCAGCGTGCTCGCCAGCGTCGAGAGGGCCGGGACCGCCGCCGCCCGCGCCCCCACTTCCCGCAGCACCACGGCCATCTCCACCGGTCCGAGCCCGGCGCCGCCCGCCTCCTCCGGCACGCACACACTCATCAGCCCGGCCTGCCACAGCCGCTCCTCGTCGCCTTCCCTGGCGAGGATCTCGGCGGCCAGCTTCTTCAAGTCCTGCTGTGTTTCGTCCAGGTTGAAATCCACTACGTCTCCAAGAGGTGTTGCCTGCCGTGCCGTACGAACTCCTCCTCGATGCCCTTGGCGTCCGCGTCGGTCAGGGGACGCAGCCCGGCAGGCGTACGCCACCAGACCGGGTCGCCGGTACGCCAGCCCTCCCGGGCCAGAACCCGCTTGACGACCTTGTGGGAGGACGTCTGGGGCAGGTGATCAGAAACGCGGATATAGCGGGGTAAGGACTTGGCGCCCAGATCCCGCCGGGAGGCGAGGAACGCGGTGAACGCCTCCGGGTCGAAGTCCCCCTCCAGCACGAGCGCCGCCATGACCTGGTCGCCGGCCGCCGCATCGGGCACCGGGTACACGGCCGCCTCGACCACCCCGGCGAACTCCCGTAACGCGGTCTCAATAGGCGCGACGGCCAGGTTCTCGCCGTCCACGCGCAGCCGCTCGGTGCCGCGCCCGGCGAAGAACACGTACCCGTCCGCGTCCATGTACGCCAGGTCGCCCGACCAGAACGCGCCGTCCCTGACCCGCTCGGCGTCGGCGTCCGGGTCGTTGTAGTAGCCCTCGAACAGGCCCAGCCCCGTCGTGTTGACCAGCTCGCCGACCGCCTCGTCCGGGTTGAGCAGGCGGCCGTCCTCGACGCGGCCGGGCGGGCAGGGCCGCCCGGTGAAGGGGTCGAGGATCGCGACGCCTTCGGGCAGCCTGCCGAGGCAGCCGGGCGGGCCCGAGGGGTCGGGGCTGAGCGAGATCGCCGTCTCCGTGGAGCCGAAGGCGTCGATCACGTGACACCCGAACCGTGCCCCGAACCGCCTGATCGCGACCGCGCTCCCCTCGTTCCCGAATGCGATCTTGAGCGGGTTGTCGGCGTCGTCCGGGCGCTCGGGGGTGGCCAGGACGTAGGAGAGCGCCTTGCCGACGTAGTGCAGGTACGTGGCCCCGTACCGCCGCACGTCGGGCAGCAGCCCTGAGGCCGAGAAGCGCCGCCGCAGCGCCAGCGCCGCGCCCGACGCGACGGCGGGGGCGTAGGCGGCCATCAGGGCGCCGGAGTGGAACAGTGGCATCGAGCAGTACACGACGTCTTCGGCCGTGAGCAGCGCCCCGAGGCTCGTCCCCGGCACGGCGATCTTCCGCTGGGTGATCCGCACGGCACGCGGGCGGCGGGAGGTGCCGGAGGTGAAGATCAGCATCACGAGGTCCTCAGGCGCCGGCGGTTCTCCTGATCCGTCCGTGGCGGCCTCTGCCGGCGATCCGATGCCGGCCAAGGGCATGGAGTCCACGCCGCTCAGCGCCTCGGACACCAGCCGGGCCGCCTCCTCATGCGGGCCGTCCCACAGGAGCAGCTCGACGTCGGTGGTGCGGGCGTCGCGGATCAGCTCGTCAGGCGAGCGTGTGGGGTTCAGCGCCACGACCACGTGGCCGTCCAGTGCCGCCCCGCCCAGCAGGAAGACCAGCTCTGGAACGTTCTCGCTCAGCACGCCCACGTGCAGCCCCCTGCCGCGCCCGGACAACCAGGCCCCGGCCGCCCGGCAGGCGGCGACGTGCGCGCGCCACGACCACACCGCGTCCTCGTACATCAGCCCAGGTCGATCGTCCTCGGCCCGTGCGAGAAGCAGGGCCGCGAGGGTGTTCGCGGTCATGCCGCCTCCACCAAGCGCTCGGTCAGCCGAATCGGAAACTAGAACAGATTCTAATATCTGTCCAGAGGCCGTCTATGCCGATAACTCTGGACACCTCCCTGTAACGCGGTAGACATGGCCCGACAAGCCTTGTTTGTGACTGGCGAGTAACAAGCCGCCGTTTCAAGAAATCAGATAACGTGTTCTTATGCGTACCTCGCATGACACCATCGCCACGCCCTCCTCGAGCGGCACTGAGGAGACCATGGAAAGCGAGCCCCAGATGGGCGGGCACAGCGTCCGCACGCGCAGCCAACACCAGCGCCGCAAGCGCATCGTCCAGGCCGCGGCCGCCCTGGCCTCGCGCGGCGGGGTCGAGGCCATGCAGATGCGCACGGTGGCCGAGCGCGCGGGCGTCGCCCTTGGCACGCTCTATCGCTACTTCCCCTCGAAGATGGACCTGGTCGTGGCGGTGGTCGGCGAGGAGATCGACCTCCTGGAGAGCAGCATCGAGCGCCGGCCGCCGGGAGCCTCCACGCCGTCGAGCCGCGCGGTGGACGTGCTGATGCGGGCCACCCGCGGTCTGATGCGCGAGCCCGAGCTGGCCGACGCCCTCATCCGCTCCCTGATCATGGCGGAGGTGCAGACGCCGTTCGGCGACCGCATGACCGGATTGTTGCTGCGGGTCTCGGCCGAGGGGCTGACGCTCGAGCAGGCGAGCGAGGAGCAGCGCGATCTGGCGGGGTCGCTGGCCAGCGTGTGGGTGCAGGAACTGCTGGAGATGCTGCGCGGCCGCCGCACCTATGACCAGATCCAGCGCCGCATCGAAACCGCAGCCGCCCGGCTGCTGGCCGACATCTGACCATCAGGAGTCGGCCCCAGAGTCCGTCACCTGCTCCGCTCCCGGCGCGTCCGATCACCGGATGGCACCCAGGTTCACGATCACCTGCTTGCCGTCCCGGCCGTACCAGAACAGCCCGCGCGCCCGGTAGTCCAGCGTCGCCGTGGGCATCCCCTTCTTGGTCGGCCGCAGCCCGAGATCGGCGCCCCGGCCCGTGGCCAGCTCGTACAGCACCTGGCCACGCAGCTCGGCTCCCTTGCCGCTCTGGGTCAGGGTGAGGAAGCGATCAAACGCCGGTGGGAAGATGTCTGGCATGCCGGGCAGGTCCCGGGTGCGGCCGTCGCGGCCCACCAGGGTGCCGTCCTTCACGCACCAGCTGATCCCACACGAGGCGAACGGCTCGACGGGGGCCTTGCTGCGCTTGCCCGTCTCGATGTTGAGCAGGTCGCCGAAGATCACCTGCTTGTTGATCCGCTGCTTGTGGTCGTAGCGCGGGGTGGCGGCCCAGGGCCAGCCGATCAGCGTGTACCCGGATGTGCCGGGCAGCAGCCGGGGCTTGCCGCCCGACAGCGGCATCTCGAAGACGCCGCCCTTGCCCCACAGCGTCCACACCGCCTTGTCGCCGACGATCTCCAGGTCGATGCCGCCGTAGCCGGGCACGCCCTCGAACGTGGTCAGCCTGCGCTGCGTGCCGCCGGCGCGGGGCGCGGTCCAGATGTCCACGATCCGCTTGCGCTCCTGCTTGCGCACCGTCCACCAGTACAGCCGATCGCGGTCGGCCAGCACGAACGACGCGGTGCCGACGGTCTTGGGCGGCGGCGTGACCGGGACGAGCAGCCGCGCCGTCCGTGCCTCGACGTCGTAGGCCCACAGGCCATCCATCTTGTCGGCATGGCCGTCCCTCTCCGTACGGACCAGCACGGTGTGGTCGTCGAGGAACACCTCCGGCCTGAACGGCCTGCCGTTCGGCAGCCTCGCGGGCACGACGTGCACGGCGTCGGGCCAGACTTTCTCGATCGGCGGGTACGTCGGGTCCGCCTCCTGGACCGGCGCCTTGGTGGTGGCGACGGCGGGCGGGGTCGCCGCCGGCGTTCCTCTCGCAGCGTCGATCACAAACGGCGCGCCGGCGGTCAACAGGACCACGGCCGCCGCGGCGGCGAACCCCGCCGCGCCGTGCCGGCGCCGCCTGCGGTGCCCTTCCTCGACGCGCGCCAGCAGGTCGTCGGCGGGGCGGGGGGCGTGGCGGGCCGCGGCGGCGAGTTCGGCGGCCAGGGACATCTCCAGGTCGTTGGTCACGTGACGTACCCCATCTTCTCCACGATTCCGGGAAGGTCGCCTCGGAGTTTGTCCAGGGCGCGGGAGGCCTGGCTGCGTACGGTCCCGCGGGAGACGCCGAGGACGTCTGCGATCTCGGCGTCCGTCAACTGCTCGTAGTACCGCAGCACGAGCACGGCACGCTGACGGCGCGGCAGCTTGGACAGCACCTCCCAGAGGCCGGAGCCCTCGTAAGCGACATCCTCATAAGTGCTGTCGGGTGGCGTGGCCGTGATGTGCTCGCGCCTGCGCACCCGCCAGGCGTTGATGTGCAGGCGCGTCATCGTCGTCCGGACGTAGCCGTCCAGCGCGTTCTTCCGGCGCACCCGTGACCACGAGCCGCGCAGCCGGACCAGGGCCTCCTGCACCAGGTCGGCCGCGTCGTGCGGGTTGCCCGTCAGTACGTAGCCGTAGCGGAGTAATCCGTCCACGCGTTCGGCCACGAACTGCTCGAACAGCGGATCTTCCTGCACGTCTGCATCCTCCTCCATCCCGACCTAGACGGAACGGAGACGGCAAGTGTTGCATCCGACAGGTGAGCACCGCCGACCGGGCGCCTGAGCAGGCACTACTCAAGCGCGCGGAACGTACGGCGGTAGGCGTGGGGAGAGACGCCGAGGGCCGCCTGGAGGTGTTGCCTGAGCGAGGCCGCGGTGCCGAAGCCGGCGCGGTCAGCGATGCGGTCCACGGGCAGGTCGCTGCTCTCCAGCAGGTGCCTGGCCAGCGCGATGCGCTGCTGCGTCAGCCACTGCCCGGGGCTCATCCCGACCTCCTGCCGGAAGCGCCTGGTGAACGTCCGCCGGCTCATGCCCGCGTGCCCGGCCAGATCGTCGAGCCGGAGCGGGGCGCCCAGGCGTTCCACAGCCCAGGCCCTGGTGGGGGCGATGCCGGCGCCGGTCGGGTTGGGCACGGGCTGCTCGACGTACTGGGCTTGGCCACCGTCGCGCCATGGCGGGACCACGCACAACCTGGCGACCTGGTTGGCGATCTCGCTGCCGTGATCGCGGCGGACGAGATGCAGGCACAGGTCCACACCGGCCGACGCCCCGGCCGAGGTGAGCACGTCGCCGTCGTCCACGAACAGCACGTCCGCGTCCATCCGCACCTTGGGGAACAGCGTGGCGAACCGGCTGGCGTGCCGCCAGTGCGTAGTGGCCGGGCGGCCGTCGAGCAGGCCGGCGGCGGCCAGCACGTACGTGCCGATGCAGATGGACACCACCCGCGTCCCCGGCCGTATCCGGGCCAGCGCCTCGGCCAGCCCGGCCGGCAGTGACTCCCTGTCGGTGATCTCCGCGTACCACTCGGCCGCGGGCACCACCACCGTGTCGGCGCCGGCCAGCGCGCCCGCGTCGTGCTCGACGGCGAGGGAGTAGTCGGCGGCCGTGGCGACGGGCTTGCCGTCGATCGTGCACGTGAGGACCTCGTAAAGCGGTTCGCCACTGGCTCCCCTGGCCACGCAGAAGATCCGGGACGGCACGCTCAGCTCGAACGGGATCACGCCGTCAACGGCAAGGACGACCACACGATGCATGGCCCGATTTTTACACATCATGACCTTTGGGCCACTCGCGGGCGGACTACGTGCAGAGCAGGCTTGACGGCATGAAGATGAAGGCGATCAGCCAGGACGCCCTGGGCGGCCCGGAAGTGCTGAAGATGGTCGAGGTGGACAGGCCGGAGCCGGGCCCGACCGAGGTCCTGGTACGAGTGGAGGCGGCCGGGCTCAACCCGACCGACTGGAAGACCCGCGAGAGCGGCGGGCTGCTGAGCACACCCCCGCCGTTCATACTCGGCTACGACGTCTCGGGCGTGGTGGAGGCGTCGGGGATCGGGCAGGCGCTCTACAAGCCCGGCGACGAGGTGTTCGGCATGCTGCAATACCCGGACGGGCACGGGGCCTTCGCCGAGTACGTGACCGCGCCGTCCCGGCACTTCGTCCGCAAGCCGACCACCCTCGACCACGTGCAGGCGGCCGCGATCCCGCTGGCCGCGCTGACCGCGTACCAGGGACTCGTGGACGTGGCCGGGCTGAAAGGCGGCCAGCGGGTGCTCATACACGCCGCGGCCGGCGGTGTGGGGCATCTGGCGGTGCAGATCGCCAAGGCCCGCGGGGCCTACGTGATCGGCACGGCCAGCGCCGCCAAGCACGACTTCGTGCGCGGCCTGGGCGCCGACGAGCTCATTGACTACCGGACCGAGGACTTCTCGGAGATCGTGCGGGACGTGGACGTGGTGCTCGACACGATCTGCGGCGACTACGGGCCGCGCTCCCTGCGCACCATGCGCAGGGGCGGCACGATCGTCTCGCTCGCGCTCTCGTTGTTCGACCGGGGTGTGCACGACGTGGCGAAGGATCTCGGCCTGCGGTCGGAGACCATGCTGGTGGAACCGGATCAGGCCGGGATGCGGGCGATCTCGGCGCTGGTCGAGGCCGGTCGGCTGCGGGTGGAGGTGGCGGCCGCGCTGCCGCTGGCGGATGCCGCCAAGGCGCATGAGCTCGGCGAGACCAACCGCACCACCGGCAAGATCGTCCTCACGGTCCCCCACTGACCACGAGGTTCCGTGGCGTCCCCGTCCCTCGCGCGGGGACGCCACGGAAGATCCTCGGCCTTTCGGACGGCTCGCCTCACAGCCTCCCCCGAGACGCCCCCGCGGCTCCCGGAGGAGGCCGTGCTCCGCGTGACGGAGCCCGACGATCCGTTTTCATGGTGATTTCTTTGCCTTCCGTTACAGGGATCACCTCAATTGACCGGGCGGAGGGGAAAAAGTCATCGGTCTGTCGGTGCCGAGGTCTATACAGGGAGGTATGAGCGACAAGCCGACCAACGAGGACTTCCTCCGGCTGGCCGATCCGATGCGGCGCGAGTTGCTGGCGCACTGCTACCGCATGATGGGGTCGGTGCACGACGCCGAGGATCTCGTCCAGGAGACCTACCTCCGCGCGTGGCGGGGCTACGACGGCTTCGAGGGGCGTTCCTCGCTGCGTACGTGGCTCTACCGCATCGCCACCACCGCGTGCCTGACCGCGCTGGACAGCCGCAACAGGCGACCGCTGCCGACCGGCCTGGGCGCGCCCAGCACCGAGCCGACGGCGCCCCTGGTGCAGGACAACGAGGTGCCGTGGCTGGAGCCGGTGCCCGACGCGCTGGCCGGCGCGGGCGCCGACGACCCCGCCTCGATCGTGACCTCGCGTGAGAGCATCAGGCTCGCGTTGATCGCCGCGCTGCAGCACCTGCCGCCCCGGCAGCGCGCGGTGCTCATCCTGCGCGACGTGCTCAAGTGGAAGGCCGCCGAGGTGGCCGAGGCCGTCGGCGTGTCCACGGCGGCCGTCAACAGCATCCTGCAGCGGGCCCGGGCCCAGCTCAACGAGGTGTCGCCGAGCCTGGACGACCCGGTGGAGCCGCTGAGCGAGGAGCAGCAGGCCAAGCTGGATCGCTACGTCGCCGCGTTCCAGGACTACGACATCGACAGCCTGGTGGACCTGTTCACCAAGGACGCGATCTGGGAGATGCCGCCGTTCATCGGGTGGTACCAGGGTCCGGAGACGATCGTCGAGCTCACGAAGAACCAGTGCCCGGCCAAGCGCTCCGGCGACCTCAAGCTGGTCCCGATCGCCGCCAACGGCCAGCCGGCCTTCGCCATGTATCTGCGCGAGAACGGCGTCCACCGCCAGTTCGCCATCATGGTGCTGACGTTCTCCGGGGAGAGCATCAGCCATGTGGGCATGTTCCACGAGGAGAGGCTGTTCGAGACCTTCGGGCTTCCTTCGACTTTGGAGAGCGAGGCTTCCACGCCAAAGTAGAACGCGTTACAGTCGCCAAGACACTTACCAGAGCTTCGTTCTGGAGGCGACGTATGGGCACACCTGTGATCGTCGAGGCCGTTCGCACCCCCATCGGCAAGCGGGCAGGCTGGCTGGCCGAGCTCAAGCCGCAGCAGATCCTGGCCACCGCGCTCAACGGGCTCATCCAGCGGTCGGGGATCGAGCCGGCGGCCGTCGACCAGGTGTTCGCCGGGTGCGTGACCCAGGCGGGCGAGCAGGGCGGGCATGTCGGGCGGCACGCGTGGCTCTATGCCGGGCTGCCCTACCAGGCGGGGGTCACCACCCTGGACGCGCAGTGCGGGTCCTCGCAGCAGGCCGTGCACCTGGCGGCGGCGATGATCAGCGCGGGCGTGATCGAGGCCGGAGTCGGATGCGGCGTCGAGGTGATGAGCCGGGCCCCGCTCGGCAGCAACGTGCGGCCCGCCAAGCCCAAGCCCGACGACTGGAGCATCGACCTGCCCGACCAGTTCACCGCGGCCGAGCGGATCGCGAGGCGGCGCGGGCTGACGCGTGAGCGGCTCGACTGGTTCGGGGCGCGCTCGCAACACCTGGCGGCCAAGGCGTGGGCCGACGGACGGTTCGAGCGGGAGATCGTGCCGGTCGGCGACGTACGCAGGGACCAGGGGTTGCGTGAGACAACCGTGGACGGGCTGGCCAAGCTCAAGCCGGTGATGGAGGGCGCGCTGCACACCGCCGGCACGTCCTCGCAGATCTCCGACGGCGCCGCGGCCGTGCTGGTGACCAGCGAGCTGGCGGCGCGGCGGCACGGGTTGAGGCCCCGGGCCAGGATCCTGGCGCAGGCGCTGGTCGGGGCCGAGCCGCACTACCACCTGGACGGGCCGGTCGACGCGACCGCCAAGGTGCTGGCCGCGGCCGGCATGACGATCGGCGACATCGACAGGTTCGAGGTGAACGAGGCGTTCGCGTCCGTGGTGTTGTCGTGGGCGAGCGTGCACGAGCCCGACCTCAACCGGGTGAACGTGAACGGCGGCGCGATCGCGCTCGGCCATCCCGTCGGCGCCACGGGCGCCCGGCTGATCACCACGGCCCTGCACGAGCTTGAGCGCTCGGACTCCACCACCGCGCTGGTCACGATGTGCGCGGGCGGCGCGCTGGCCACAGCCACGATCCTGGAGCGGATCAGCTGATCACTAATTCGGCGCCTTTCGATCGGGGGATGGATGAAGAGCAGACGCAGGCCGTACGCGCAGCAGCGCCCGCAGGACCTCGGCGGCGGGGTGTGGAGCGTGCCGGTGCCGATCCCCGGCAACCCGCTCGGCTACACGCTCGTCTACGCCATCGAGTCGCCCAAGGGGCCGGTGCTGGTCGACGCCGGGTGGAACCATCCGGAGGCGTGGGAAGCGCTCAGCGGCGGCCTGGCGACGCTCGGGATCGACGTGCGCGCGGTGAGCGGGGTGGTCGTCACCCATTTCCATCCCGACCACGCCGGGCTCGCCGGGCAGGTCAGGGAGGTGTCCGGCGCCTGGATCGCCCTGCACGAGAGCGACGCGGCCCTGGTCAGGCTCATGCACGAGCTGGCCGAGAGCGAGCACGCGAGCTTCCAGTCCGACATGCTCAGGCGGGCGGGCGCCGACCCGGGCGAGGTCCAGGAGGCGGTGAGCCGGCCGACGCCCCCTGCCCTGCCCGACCGCGAGCTCCGTGACGGTGACCTGGTCGACCTGCCGGGGCGCAAGCTACGGGCCGTGCACACCCCTGGCCACACCCCCGGGCACATCTGCCTGCACCTGGAGGACGCCGACCGGCTGTTCACCGGTGACCACGTCCTCCCCGACATCACCCCCCACGTCGGCATTTATCCCTATGACCGTGATGATGTCGATCCTTTAGGTGATTTCCTGGAGTCTTTGGACCGGGTCGGCGAGCTGGGCCCGCTCGACGCATTGCCCGCCCATGAGTGGATATTTCAGGATGTGGCCGCACGCGCGGCCGAGATCCGCCACCATCACGAGGAGAAGCTCGCACGGCTGCGCGCCCTCCTGGTCCAGCGGCCGGAGCCGCTGACCATTTGGGAGGTCGCCGCGATGATGACGTGGAACAGACCGTGGGGCGAGTTGTCCCCCATGCTGCGAGGCATGGCGGCCGGCGAGGCCGCGGCCCACCTGCGCACCCTGGAGGCCAGGGGCGGAGTGCGGCGGATCCCGCGGAGCTCGGGGGTCGATGGGGTCGATCCAGTCCGTTTCCAGGCTCTAGACTCATAGACATCCGATGTCTAGGGAGAAGAGTGTGGCGGTCACCGACGCAGCCATCGACAAGATCAAGCAGATGATCGTCTCCGGGGAGCTGGCCCCGGGCGACCGGCTGCCGAAGGAGGCCGACCTGGCCGAGCGGCTCGGCCTTTCGCGTAATTCGCTCCGCGAGGCCGTGCGCGCGCTGTCCCTGATCAACGTGCTGGACGTGCGCCAGGGCGACGGCACCTACGTCACCAGCCTGGAGCCGCGGCTCCTCCTCGACACCATGTCGTTCGTGCTCGACCTGCACCGCGACGACACGGTGCTGCAGTTCTTCGAGGTCCGCCGCATCCTGGAGCCGGCCGCGACGGCGATGGCGACCAAGCTGATGAGCGAGGAGGAGATCGACGAGCTGCGGGTGATCCTGGAGGCGCTGCCCGCCGAGCCCACGATCGAGGAGCTCGTGGCCAACGACCTGCGTTTCCACCAGCGGATCGCGCTGGGATCCGGTAACAGCGTGCTTTGCTCGTTCATCGAGAGCCTGTCAGGTCCGACCACTCGGGCCAGGATCTGGCGGGGGCTTACCCAGGAGGGCGCGATGGACAAGACGCGTGAGCAGCACACCGCGATCTACGAGGCCATCGCGGCCCGCCAGGCCGACGTCGCCCGCTCCTGGGCGACCGTGCACGTGGCAGGCGTGGAGTCATGGCTGCGCAAGGCGCTGGAGCTGGACTGATCACCCCCTCATGGTGAGGGAGAGTGACGGCGGGTAGAACCCAGGGCGTGGCGGACAAACTTGAGCGATACCGGAGCAAGCGCGACCCCACCCGCACCCCTGAGCCCATCCCCGCCGAGGCCCCGCCCACCGGCGACAACAACGCGTTCGTCATCCAGGAGCACCACGCCCGGTCGCTGCACTGGGATCTGCGGCTGGAACGCGACGGCGTCCTCGTCTCCTGGGCCGTCCCGAAAGGGCTGCCCGGCGACCCGAAGACCAACCACCTCGCCGTACAGACCGAGGACCACCCGATGGAATACCTCACCTTCCACGGCGAGATCCCCAGAGGCGAGTACGGCGGCGGCACCATGACCGTCTGGGACACCGGCACCTACGAGACCGAGAAGTGGTCGAACCGCGAGGTCAAGGTCGTCCTGCACGGCAAGCGGGCCTCCGGCCGGTTCGTGCTGTTCCAGACGCGGGGCAAGAACTGGATGATCCACCGCATGGACGGCCCCGTCCACGACCCGTTCCCACCGCTGGAGCCCATGCTCCCGACCGAGCGGGCGAAACCGCCAAAGAACGCCTACGCGTACGCGTTCGAGTTCGCGTGGGGCGGGCGCCGCCTCCTGGTCCCCATCGAAGGCGGCCGCACGGACGCGGCCCGCGAGCATCCGTGGCTGCGAGGGCTGGCGGAGTCGTTCGGCAGCCGCGCGGCGGTGCTGGACGGCGAGCTCGCCACGCTCGGCGGCGCGGAGATCCTGGTCTTCTACGACCTCCTGTACGACGACGGGCGTTCGCTGGTCGCGGAGCCGTATGAGGCCCGGAGAGCGGCCCTGGAGGCCCTCGGGTTGTCGGGCGCCCACTGGCAGACCGCCCCGTCCTGGCCCGGGGAGGCGGGGCCGGTGCGGCAGGCGGCTCGCGAGCAGGGGCTGCCGGGGGTGGTGGCCAAACGCCTGGACTCACCGTACGAACCGGGCCCGTCCAAGTCCTGGCTGTTCATCCCCGCCTCAGCGACCAAGCCACCAGGATCATAGCGACCAACGCGTCACGATCACGGCGACCAACGCGTCACGATCACGCGGGTGGAGCTGTATCACTACAGGACGAAAGACGGTATCGAGGTCGATGCGGTGCTGGAGAACCGGCGGGGGCGCGTCGTCGGCATCGAGGTGAAGGCCGCGTCAGCCGTACGCACCGAGGATTTCCGCGGGCTGAGGCATCTCGCCGAACGGCTGGGCGACGACTTCGTCGCTGGCTTTGTGCTCCATACCGGCACCCAGACGCTGCCCTCCGGCGACCGCATGCGGGCGATGCCCGTGAGCGCGCTGTGGGAGGTCGGCTAAGAGATACTCGTCCGGTGCTCATTACCGAAATCTCGCCTGCCGCCGAGCCACTCGGAGGCGAGTTGCTCGCCCTGCAGAAGGCCGCGTACGCCGTCGAGGCCGCGATCATCAAGGATGATCGCATCCCACCGCTGCACGAGAGCCTGGCCGACCTGCGGGCGCAGCCGTTGCAGTGGCTCGGGGCCGTGGACGAGGACGGGCGGCTGGCCGGGGCCGTGGCGTGGGAGGAGACGGCCGCCGAGGTGGACGTCAACCGGCTCATCGTGCATCCGAGAGCGGTGCGACGCGGCATCGGGCGGGCGTTGGTCAAGGATGTCCTGGTACGGGCAGGGGGGCGGCGGGTCGTGGTGTCCACCGGGCGGGACAACACACCCGCGCGGAGGTTGTACGAGGGGCTCGGGTTCGTGCTGGCCGGAGAGGTCGAGGTGATCCCCGGCCTGTGGATTGCCAACTATGCCCTCGTCCCTGCCTGAACCGGCAACCCACCAACCGCTCAACCCTCTAAAGCCGCCAATGCCCGGGCTCATAGGACCCACCAGCGCGCGCCCCACAGATGCATGCAGAAAGGCACCCGCCCGCACACACGCGAATGGCCCTGCCGTCAGCGAAGACCCTGAAGGGGGCCACCCTGGCGATGCAGTCCCGCCTCACCTCGGCCGCCTACCTGAGGCGTTAGCGTTCTTTGATCACGCCGCAGGCGATGCGGCCGCCGGAGTCCCCCGTCTTGAGGGTCTCGTCATCGGGGCCGGCCTTGCCATTCGTCTGGCGGTAGCGGTCCGGGATATTGGCCTGGTTGTCCCGTCCGGCGTGGATGATGATGGCGCTGCCGTCGCCGTCGAAGAGCTGCTCAACTCGGAATCGGTCGGTGGCGGTGGTCGCGTTGCCTGCGCCGTCCGAGCTCACGAGAAGGGCGGGCAGGTCGCCGGAGTGGTCCGGGTGGCTGCCGGAGCCGAGGTCGAAGTGACCGCCCGCGCTGAAGAACGGGCTGCCGGTGGAGGGGTCGGTCGATCTGGGATCGCAGACACCCTTGGTGTGAACGTGAAAGCCGTGATACCCGGCGGGGAGGCCGCTGACGGCAACGGTGATTTTGGACGTGCCGGTATCCCCGCTGTCCACACGGAGTGAGCCGACACTCTTGCCGTCGACATTCTTGATGACAGCCTCGGCCGCCGGTTGCGCTAGCTTTACCTCCGCTGTCCCGGCGACCGCGAGACCTGCCGTTCCCGTGCCCAGCATGACGGCTAGAGCCAAATGCATCTTTCCAGGCATGACGCCCCCGTACCTGGTTGCCGTGCGTTGTGTTCCAGCGAGAATCCACCCGCGTACCCATTTTCGTGGCAGGCACACCCGCGGGCGTTATCGGTCGCTCCAACAACGCACCAGGACCGAGCATCCAACCCCAATCCAAACGCCTGAGCAGGCCTAGCGCTCCTGGGACAGAAGCCCCTTCGACTCCAGCTCCTCCCACAGTTCCTCAGGCACCGGCCGGGACCACAGGGCGGCGTTGGTGGTGACCTCGTCCGGCGTGCGAGCACCCAGGACGATGGTCGCGACGGCCGGGTGGCGGAGGGGGAAGGCCATGGCGGCCTGAGGCAGCGAGACGCCGTGGCGTTCGCAGACCCCGGCGATCCTGGTGGCCCGCTCCACCAGCGCCGCCGGCGCCGGCTGGTAGTTGTACGTGCCCGCCGGCTTGTCCGTGGCCAGGATGCCGCTGTTGAAGACGCCGGCCGCCAGCACCCTGACGCCGCGTTTCACGCACTCCTCCAGCAACGGGAGGCCGGACTGGTCGAGCAACGTGTAGCGGCCGGCAAGCATGACGACGTCGATGTCGGTCTCCTGGACGAAGCGCAGCGGCGCCTGCCACTGGTTCATGCCGACGCCGATCGCCTGCACCCCACCATCGGCCCGTAGCTCGGCCAGCGCCGGGTACGCCTCGGCGATCGCCTGGTCCAGGTGATCGTCCGGGTCGTGGATCAGCGCGACGTGGACGGCAGGCAGGCCCAGCCGTTCCAGGGACTCCTCCAGCGACCGGCGTACGCCATCGCGTGAGAAGTCCCACACCCGCTCCAGCTGGGCCGGCACGTCGAAGCCTTCTTGGTCACGGCCGGGGCCGGAAGAAGGGACGAGCAGGCGGCCGACCTTGGTCGACAGGACGTAGCCCGAGCGGCCGGCCAGCGCGGTGCCCAGACGCCGCTCAGACAGGCCCAGCCCGTAGTGCGGCGCGGTGTCGAACAAGCGCACGCCGCTGTCCCACGCCGCGTCCACCGTGGCGCGGGCCTGCTCGTCCGTCACCTCCTGGAAGAGGTTGCCCAGCGGCGCGCCGCCGAGCCCGTATCTGGGCAGCTCGATCGTCAATCTTGTGCCTTTCCGCCCGCGATCCGGCTGATCATCAGTGCGATGAGGATGATGCCGCCGTAGATCACCGGCTGCCAGAAGCCGGAGACGCCGATGAGGGTCAGGATGTTCTGCACGAGGCCGATCACCAGCACGCCGGTGAGCGCGCCGAGGATCGTGCCCTTGCCGCCGTCCATGCTGACGCCGCCGATGACGGCCGCGGCGAACACCATGAAGATCCAGCCGACGCCCATGTTGTTGCCGATCGCGCCGAGGCGCCCGGTCTCCAGGACTCCGGCCAGCGCGGCCAGCGTGCCGCCCACGATGAACACGCCGTAGAGCACCCGGTCCACCCGGATGCCGGCGGCGCGGGCGGCGTCGGTGTTGCCGCCGACGGCGTAGAGGGCGCGGCCGACCCTGAGGTAGCCGAGGCCGAAGATGCCGGCCGCGAACAGCACCCCGGCGATCCAGATGGCCGCGGGCATGCCGAGCCACGTGGCGCTGCCCAGGTAGAGGATCGAGTCGGGCAGCTGGAACAGCGTCTTGCCCTCCGTGGGCCCCTGCAGCAGGCCGTGCACGATGATCAGCATGGCCAGCGTGACGATGAACGCCGACAGCTGGAACCTGATGATCAGAAACCCGTTGAACGCGCCGATGGCCGCGCCGATCAGCAGCGCGAGCGGAATCGCCAGCGCGCCGGGCAGCCCGATGCCGAACCCGCCGGCCGACACCGGGATCAGCAGCATCACCGCGATCGCGGGCGCGGTGCCGACTGTCGACTCCAGCGACAGGTCGAACTTTCCGGCGATCAGGATCATGGCCTCGGCCAGGACGAGGAGCGAGATCGCCGACTGCTGCTGCAGCACGTTCGTCAGATTGCCCGCGGTCAGGAAGGTCGGGTCCAGGATCGCGCCGACGACGAGCAGGATCGCGATCACTGGTACGAGCGTCAGGTCACGGAACCTGGCCAGGCGTACCCGGGGAATCGGTGCGGTCAAAGTGGTCAATCTTCTATGCCTTCCATCACGGCCACGAGCTCGTGGTCGGTCCACCCACGCGGCACGTCCTTCACGACCTTGCCGTGGAACATCACCAGCACGCGATCGCAGATCCGCAGGTCGTCGAGCTCATCGGAGACCACGACCGCCCCCGCGCCCCTCTCGACCGCGTCCTCGACGGCGCCGAGCAGGGCCTGTTTGGCCTTGACGTCGACGCCGGCGGTCGGGTTGATCACGACCAGCACCGTCGGATCGTCCACGAGCGCCCTCGCGAACACCACTTTCTGCGCGTTCCCCCCGGACAGGTCGCCGACGGGTTGATCGGGGCCTTCGGTCTTGATGTCCAAGGTCCCGATCATCTGCTCGGCCTTGGCGCGGCGGCGCATCGGCGAGACGATGCCGTAGCGGCCCAGCTTGCGGGCGATCGGGAACGTGGCGTTCTCCCCCACGGACAGGAGCGGGATGAAGCCCTCGTGGTGCCGATCCTCGGGCACGAATCCGAGCCCGGCCTTCATGGCCGCCGGCACATCGCCCGGCTTGACCCGGGCGCCGTTGACCGTGACCGTGCCCGCGTCGGCCTTGCGCAGCCCGACCAGGGTCTCGGCCAGGCCGACCTTGCCGCTGCTCGCGGAGCCGGCGAGGCCGACGACCTCGCCGGATTTAACCGAAATATCAATATCTGCGTAGCGGCCGGCCAGCGACAGGCCCTCGCCCGACAGCACCACCCGGTCGCCGGGGGTGCGGGAGCGGGACGCGTACGCGGCCGTGGCCTCCCCCGTCATCGCGGCGACCAGCTCGTCGTGCGGCAGGTCGGCGACCGGCCTGGTCACGATGTGCCGGGCGTCACGGAAGACCGTGACGCTCTGGCAGATCTCGTACACCTCGTCGAGGTGATGTGAGATGTACATCATCGTGACGCCCTGCTCGCGCAGCGAGCGCATGCGCGCGAACAACCGCTCGATGGCCGGCCCGTCCAGCCGGGCGGTGGGCTCGTCGAGGATGATGAACCTGGCCCCGAACGACAGCGCGCGAGCGATCTCCACGAGCTGGCGCTGCTCCACGCTCAGGTCCCCGGCCAGCGCCTGCGCGTCCACGTCCACCTCATACGTTTCCAGCAGCTCGCGCGCCCTGGCTCGCAGCGCGCGCCAGGCGATCGGGCCGGGGCGGTCCGTCTGGCGGTTGAGGAAGAGGTTTTCCGCGACCGTCAGCGCCGGGATGATCGTGGACTTCTGGTAGACGCAGGCGACACGCTGCCGCCAGGCGTCGCGGTCGGCGAGGGCGGGCGCCGCCTGTCCGGAGAACAGCACCTCGCCCTCGTCAGCCTGCTGGAGCCCGGTGAGGATCGACACCAGGGTGGACTTGCCCGCGCCGTTGCGACCGACCAGCGCATGGGTCTCGCCCTCGGCGATGGCGATCTTCGCGCCGTTGAGCGCCACGGTGGGGCCGAAGCGCTTGACGACGTTTCGGGCTTCAACGTGAATGTTCATCACTTGACCTGGTTACCCCAGAGGCTCTTGTCGTCCACGTTGTCCTTCGTGACAAGCGGCGCGGGGAGCTGGTCCTCCAGGCCGTTCGGAAGCTGGATGATCGTGCTGTCGTGGTCCGTCGGGCCCGCCTTGAACGTCTTGCCCTCCAGCGCGGCCTTGGCGTAGAAGAGCGCGTACTGGGCGTAGAGGTCGGCCGGCTGCGACACCGTGGCGTCGATCTCGCCCTTCCTGATCGCCTCGTACTCCTGCGGGATCCCGTCGTTGGAGACCACGAAGATGTGCTTGGAGTCGGCCGGCGGGACGAGCAGCCCCTTCTGCTTGAGTGTCTGCAGCGTCGGCGCCAGGTGGACGCCGCCGGCGTGCATATAGATGCCCTTGATGTCGGGGTTCTGCTCCAGGCGGGTCTGGAGCATGGACGCGGCCTTGCTGCCCTCCCACTCGGTCGGCTCGCTGAACACCGTGATCCCGGGGAACTTGGTCTTCATGCATTCCAGGAACGCCTCGGACCTGTCACGGCCGTTGATCGAGCTGAGCGCGCCCTGGAGCTGGACGACCTTGCCCTTGCCGCCGAGCTTGTCACCGAGGAACTCGCAGGCCTTGGTCCCGTATGCGCGGTTGTCGGCGCGTACGACCATGAAGACCTTGCCCTTGTCCGGCCGCGTGTCGACGGTCACGACGGGGATCTTCTTGTTCTCGAGCTGCTGCAGCGTGTTGGCGATGGCGCCGGTGTCCTGCGGGGCCATGACGATCGCCTTGGCGCCCTGGCCGATCAACGCCTGCACGTTGTTGACCAGCTTGGCCACGTCGTTCTGCGAGTTCGTGGCGGGCATGAGGTCCACCTTGAGCTCGCCCGCCTTCTGGGGGACGTATTTGATGTAGGAGTTCCAGAAGTCAGAGTCGGCCCGGGGGTGGTCGATGCCGACCTTGCCGCCGCCGCTTCCTGCTGCTGTCGTGGACGTCCCTGAGCCGCAAGCGGTGACGACCGCTAGTAGGGCCGCACCTGCGATCACCCGTCCGAACTTCATGGGGGGTTACCTTCCTTAATCGATTGGCCGGAGCCGGAGCCCCTGCATGCCGCCGTCGACCGCGAGCGCGGTCCCGGTGGTCGCACCGGCCTCGGGGCTGGCCAGGTAGACGATGGCCGCGGCGACCTCTTCCGCGGTGACCAGGCGGCCCATCGGCTGCCTGGCGTTGAGTGCCGCCCGCTCCGCCTCCGGATCGGGGGCCGAGCCGAGCAGTCTGCTGACCCACGGGGTGTCCGCGGTCCCGGGATTGACGCAGTTGACCCGGATGCCCTCGCGGAGGTGGTCCGCGGCCATCGCCAGCGTCAGCGACAACACCGCGCCCTTCGTCGCGCTGTAGAGGGCCCGCTGAGGCAGGCCCGCCGTCGCGGCGATCGAGCAGGTGTTGACGATGGCGGCATGGGGGGACTTCCTGAGGTACGGCAGCACCGCCCGCGCCACCCGGACCATGCCGAGCACGTTGACGTCGAACACCCGATGCCACTCACTGTCCGAGTTGTCCTCGATGGTGCCCTGCGCGCCGATGCCCGCGTTGTTGACGAGCACGTCGACGCCGCCGAGCCGGTCGGCGGCCTCGGCCACCGCGGCGCGCACCGCGGCGTCGTCGGTGACGTCCACCTTGATCCCGATGAACGGCTCGCCCGGCGGAGTGAGGTCCAGGCAGGCCACCTTCATGCCGCGCTCGGCGAACAAGGTGGCAGCCGCCAGTCCGATCCCGGACCCGCCGCCGGTCACGATCGCTTTCAGCGTCACACGTCCCTCCAGACCTCGCCGCCGGGGAAGGTGTGCGCGGCGATCGACTCGGGGTGCATCTCCGCGCTGAAGCCCGGCGCGGCCGGGGCGACGTAGCGGCCGTCACGGATCACGACCGGGTCGACGAAGTGCTCATGCAGGTGGTCGACGTATTCGATCACGCGGCCTTCCATGGTCCCGGTGATCGCCACGTAGTCGAACATCGACAGGTGCTGCACCAACTCGCACAGCCCGACGCCGCCCGCGTGCGGGCACACCGGGACTCCGAACTTGGCCGCGAGCAGCAGGATCGCCAGGTTCTCGTTGACCCCGCCGACGCGGGCGGAGTCGATCTGCAGGTAGGAGATCGCCTTGGCCTGCAGCAGTTGCTTGAACACAATGCGGTTCTGCACGTGCTCGCCGGTCGCCACCGGGATGGGCTCGATGCCCTTGGCGATGGCGGCGTGCCCGAGCACGTCGTCGGGGCTGGTCGGCTCCTCGACCCAGTGGGGGTTGAACTCACGCAACGCGTTGATCCACGCGATGCCCGAGCCGACGTCCCAGCGCTGGTTGGCGTCGATCGCGATCGGGAAATCGGGGCCGCACACCTCCCTGGCCACCCGGAAACGGCGCCGGTCGTCGTCGAGGTCCGCGCCGACCTTGAGCTTGATCTGCCCGAACCCCTGCTCCAGGGCCTCCTTGCAGAGCCGCCGCAACTTCTCGTCGTCGTACCCGAGCCATCCCGGCGAGGTCGTGTAAGCGGGGTAACCAACCTCGATGAGCTGATTTATCCGCTCTTCCTTACCGTCTTCGGCATTTCTCAGGATTTGGAGGGCTTCGTCCGGAGTCAGCGCGTCACTCAGGTAGCGGAAGTCGATGAGATCGACGATCTCCTCAGGGGACATCTCAGACAGGAGTCGCCACAACGGCTTGCCCGCCCGCTTGGCCTTGAGATCCCACAGGGCGTTGACCACGGCGGAGATCGCCATGTGCATGACGCCCTTCTCCGGCCCCAGCCAGCGCAGTTGCGAGTCGTTGACCATGTCCTTGTACAGGGTGCCGAGATCCTCGACGTCCCTGCCCAGCACGTACGGCTCGAGCGCGCTGATGGCGATCGTCTGGATGTCGTTCCCGCGCCCGATGGTGAACGCGAACCCGTGCCCCTCGAACCCGTCATCGGTCTTGATCACGACATAGGCGGCGGAGTAGTCAGGGTCCGGATTCATCGCATCCGACCCGTCCAACTGCCGCGACGTCGGGAACCGCACGTCGTGCGTCTCCATCCCGACGATCTTGTATGTCGCCCCTGCTCCGGTCATGCCTGCCCCACCGTCTGCCGCTGCCGCCCCAGCCCCTCGATCTCCAGCTCCATCACGTCGCCGGCCTTCAGGTACGGCTGCCCAGGCATCCCCATGGCCACACCGGCCGGCGTGCCCGTATTGATGACGTCGCCCGGCTCCAGCACCATGAACTGGCTGAGGTAACGCACGATCTCCGCCACATCGAAGATCATGTTCTTGGTGTCGCCGTCCTGGCGGCGCTCGCCGTTGACCCAGAGGCGCAGCGACAGGCTCTGCGGGTCGCCGACCTCGTCGGCGGTCACCAGCCAGGGGCCGAGGGGGTTGAACGTCTCGCACGACTTGCCTTTGTCCCACTGCCCGCCGCGCTCGAGCTGGAATTCGCGCTCGGACACGTCGTTGGCGACCGCATAGCCGGCGATCACACCCAACGCTTCCTCTTTGCTGCTGAGATAACGGGCCTTCTGGCCGATGATCACGGCCAGCTCGACCTCCCAGTCGGTCTTCACGCTCCCCCGCGGAACGAGCACCTCGTCGTACGGGCCGATCACGGTGTTGGGAGCCTTCATGAACACGACCGGCTCCGCCGGCGCCTCCAAGCCTGATTCCGCGGCGTGGTCGCTGTAGTTCAGGCCGATGCAGACGATCTTGCCCGGTCGCGCGATCGGTGCGCCGACGCGCAGCCCCTCGACATCGATGACCGGCAGGTCACCGCGCTCGAGCGCCTCGCGGACGCGTGCCACTCCCCCGGAGGCGAGAAAGGCGCCATCGATGTCAGGCTCTCCTATGTCGCGCAGGTTGCCGGCGTCATCCAGCACGGCCGGCCGCTCCTGTCCGACAGGTCCTACTCGCAGCAGCTTCACACCGCATCCTTCATCATATACATCGGATGTCTCGTCTCCAGATGCTCGTGTGAGCTACCGGCATGTGTCAAGGGTGAGAAGAGGGAAACATCCGATCCGTGACCTGGAGATTCTTCGCAAAGAGCCAAGCCCGATCTGTGAACCGGGTTAACCGTCCGGAGAACCTCGTCCACGCTGCCGAAATGTCCGCGGGAAGAGACATCGGAGGTCGAGCAAGGCCACAGGTGAGCCACGCAGCGCGGCGACAGCACGAGGCGGAACGGCCAGGCCACCATTCACTCTCCTTGACGGCCGTACAGGACCGTAATAGAACACGTTTCAGTACGGGTGTAACCAAGCGTTTGATCAAGAGGGTGACCCAGGTGCACATCGACCTCGTCGACAGGGACCGCTACGCGACCGCTGGACCACCGCACGACCAGTTCGCCTGGCTGCGCGCGAACTCTCCCGTCCACTGGCACGAAGGCGAGCCCGGTTTCTGGGCCGTCACCCGCTACGAGGACGTCGTCCACGTCTCACGCCACTCCGACCTGTTTTCCTCGCACCGCAAGCTCGCCCTGATCGAGGAGCTGACGGAGGAGCAGATCGCCCTCCAGCGGCTCATGATGCTCAACCAGGACCCGCCGGAGCACACCAGACGCCGTTCCCTGGTCAACCGGGGCTTCACCCCCCGGACCATTGGAGCCCTCGAACAACACATCCGCGACATCTGCGACGACCTCCTCGACAAGTGCACGGGCGAGATCGACTTCGTCACCGAAATCGCGGCGCCCCTGCCCCTCTACGTGATCTGCGAGTTGCTCGGCGCGCCCGTATCCGACCGCGACAAGGTGTTCGCCTGGTCCAACCGGATGATCGGCGCGCAGGACCCCGACTACGCCGCCAACCCCCAGGAGGGCTCCGCCGCCGCCATGGAGGTCTACGCCTGGGCCAATCAGTTGGCGGCACAGCGCAGGGCCAACCCCAAGAACGACATCGTCACCAAACTCCTGCAGCCGGATGAGAACGGCGAAACTCTCGACGAGCACGAATTCGACCTCTTCATCCTCCTCCTGGTGGTCGCCGGCAACGAGACCACCCGCAACGCCGCCTCGGGCGGCATGCTCACCCTCTTCGAGCACCCGGACCAGTGGGACCGCCTCGTCGCCGACCCCACGCTGACCAAGACGGCCGCCGACGAGATCGTCCGCTGGATCTCCCCCGTCAACCTGTTCCGCCGCACCTCCACGAAGGATCAGGAGCTGGGCGGGCAGCAGATCAAGGCCGACGACAAGGTGGTGGTCTTCTACGCCGCCGCCAACCGCGACACCGCCGTCTTCCCCGACGCCGAGGTCTTCGACATCGGCCGCGACCCCAACCCGCACATCGGCTTCGGCGGCGGCGGCGCCCACTTCTGCCTGGGTAACCACCTCGCCAAGCTGGAACTCCGCGTCCTGTTCGAACAACTGGCCCGCCGCCGCCCGCGCCTGCGCCAAACAGGCCCGGCCCGCCGCCTGCGCTCGAACTTCATCAACGGCATCAAGGAGCTACCCATCACCATCGGCTAACCGACCGACCCAGCACCCCCGCCTGACCGACCAACCCCGTCACCGCCGGCTGACCAACCAACCCGTCATCGCCGGCTGACCAACCAACCTGTCACCACCGAGCGACCAACCAACCCGTCACCACCGAGCGACCGACCTGAAGCGGGACTGGCGGCGGGCTGCGCGGATGCCGCGGAGGATGCGGGTGGTGCCTTCCGGGCCCGGTTGCCAGCCGCGCTCGATCAGGGCGTCGGCCACGTGGTGGAGGAGGTCGGCGATCTGGCCGGGAATGACGTCTCTCCGAACGGCGATCACCCGCCAGCCGCGCCGGCGTAGCTCCTCGCGGCGGTCGACGTCGTGTTGCTGATCGGTGGTCGAGGTGTGGTGTTCCTGGCCGTCGTATTCGACGGCGACTCTGAAGTCCTCCCAGCCCAGGTCGAGGTAGACGTGCCTGTCATCGTCCAGGTCGACCCTGACTTGGGTGCCGGGTCTGGGGAGGCCGCCCTCCACGAGAATGACGCGGAGCCAGCTCTCCCTGGGGGAGGCGGCTCCGGGGTCGGCCAAGCTCAGGGTGTCGCGCAGGCGCCAGGAGTTGAACGGGCGGTGCCACAGCGCTTCGAGGTCGACTCCCTTCCTGGCGAATTGGTCGAGGATCGCCACGCCCTCCATGCGGGGCAACCAGCGGGCGCAGTCGAGGGCGGTGCGTTCCATGGTCGTGATGCGGACACCCTTGTGCTTGGTGATGTCCTCATCGGGCAAGGGGGCAATGCAGGTGACGCAGTCGGGAACCGCCAGGTGGCTGGGGGCGGTCAGCTCGATCGGCCAATCGTCCGGCGGTGCGGGCAAGATGTTCAGGCCCCAGATCCAGGCAGCCGTCTGACGACAGACGACGGCCTGCGGGACCGCGCGGGTTATCCGCCTGGCACGGTCGATCAAGGGGGCTGTCGGGCGAGGGCGTGGGTTCACGGCGAGAAGGATGCCGGGGCGGAGCCCGCCGGGGCGGGGCCGAACGGGATTCTGTGGAGAACCGTGGCTCGGACTCAAGGATGCAGCATGAGGCCCTTAAGGACCTTGTCGACGCCGTTTCTGGGCCCATGGACGGCTACCCCCACCAACCCCAGCTCATCGGCCTCCACAGCCCGCACAGCCGCCCGGTTGTCCGCGTCGTGCCCCGTCTTGAACATCTCCTCGATGTAGACGGCCACATCCATCCCCCGCCCCACCGCCTTCTCCCGCACGACCCGCAACTCCTCCAGACCCGCCACGTAAACCAGCACGGGCTGCCGGAACATCGGCAGGTAGGAGTTGCCCGACCCGTCCTCGTACGGCTCCCCAACGGTTTCCGGAACCCCGCCCGCGACCGCACTTGCCAGGAAGGCGGTGACGTTGAGCTGCTGCCATGCGGCCAGATCCGCGCGGACCACGATGCCGATCTTGGTGTCGAAACGCATGGCAGCAAGTCTCCACGCCCCACCCTCGCCCCGTCTTGAACGCTCGTGCGGGCAAAAGTCGACTATGCCGTGATGGCCGGCCGCCAGTCCGGCACCTCGTGATAGCGCCGGAGCTCGGACACGCCCGACAGGAAGCCGCCCCACGCCGCGTACGGCGGCCGCTGGGTGTCGAACCCGCTCTGCACCAGCGTCAGCCGGGTCTTCCCCTCGGACCCCTCCAGCTCCCACGTCCCGACCCCGGGGCCGCCCCAGTCGAGGGAGAACTTGCGACCGGGCTCGAGCTCCAGCACCTTCGCCGGGCTGGGGTCGTTGGCGAGTCCGCCCATCGCGAACCGCCCGCCCACGAACGGCTCGATCTCGATCGGGAACCCGAACCACTTCGTCACCGCCTCCGAGTCCGTGATCGAGGCGAACACGTCGGACGGCGAGGCGTCGATGGTGACCTCGACTCGCATCTCCGTAGTGGTGAAGTCCACCTTGGGCGTGAGCTCGCGCCCTTCGAAGTGCTCGGCCAGGTTGGCCAGGGCCTGGGCCCAGTACGTCTGCAGCACGCCGCGGATGCTCTTGTCCGTGATCACGTCCTGGAAGTCGAAGTGCGTCTGCGACAGCGTCACGACGGTGACGTCCTCGCTCTCCTCCGCCAGCGTGAACTCGGTGGTCGTCTCCTCGCCGTCCAGTACCCACGCGAAGCGCACCGTCCGCTCGTCGGCGTGCAGCAGCCGCTGGTGCGGCGCATCCCCCTCAGGGGTTGTACGCCCCCAGAACCCGAACCGGCCGGGCAGCTCCACCTCGGCGTGCTCGGCGAGCCAGATCCGCATCGCGGCCGGATCGGTGAGCGCCTGCCGCACCTCCTTGAGCGGCGCCTGGACGCGGGCGTGCACGATCATGGGCTCAGTCATGGTCGTCTCCTTCTGACGAGTCGTCGACTTGCTTCGGATAGCAGGCGACGGCGAGCTTGAAGGCGTCGCCCTCGGCCCCGCCGTACCGCGTGAACAGGTCCTGCAGCATTGTCTGGAGCTCGCTCAGGAACTCCTGACGGTTCTCCGGACGCACGTGGATCTCCCCGGACAGGCCGATGGACGGCAGCTCGGGCGCGGTCCTGTCGAGCGCCGCGATGTCGGCCTGCACTTCCTCCATGAGGTCCAGCAGGTAGCCGAGGCTCAGCTCGTCCCGCGCCTGGCGCAATCCGCCGATCCGGCCGACCAGGCGCGGCGACAGCCAGTACGAGCGGGCGCCGGCCTGGTAGATGCCCTCGGAGATCCCGCGCACCTTGCGCTCGGACACCAGGTCTACCAACCCCGCCTCGACCAGCCGTTTCACGTGGTAGTAGACCCGCTGCGGCGTCTGCCCGAGCCGCTCGGCGACTTCCGAGCACGTGCGCGGCTCGGCCAGCTGCCGCAGCACCTCCACGCGCTGCGGCTTGAGCAGCGCCTCGGCCTGCTCGATCTCTTCCAGGTACAGGACATCTCTCATCGCAAAAACAATCCTTTACGTAAAAATCCTCTTTGTCAATGGCGTCCGAGAGAATGGAGGGATGCCGCATGACTGGTCCAGATACTGGCGATCGCCGGATCGGTCGATCGAGGCCATGCACGCCCACTTCGAGCGGCACGTCTACCACCGCCACAGCCACGAGACCTACTCCTTCGGCGTGACGGAGACCGGGGCGCAGTCGTTCACGTGCCGGGGCTCGGCGCACACGAGCGCAGCGGGCATGGTCATGGCCTTCAACCCCGACGACCCCCACGACGGCCACGCCGCGAACGCCCTCGGCTTCACCTACCGGATGATCCACATAGCCCCGGACCTGGTCGCCGACGCCCTCCAAGACGCGACAGGCCACCGCACCGGCCTCCCCCTCTTCACGGCGCCCGTAGCCGCCGACCCGGCCCTGGCGACCACCCTGCGCGCCCTCCACGTGGCCCTCCTGGACCCGGGCGCCCCGGCCCTCCGCCGCGACGAACTCCTCACGGCCACGATCGCCCGCATAGTCCACCGGACGGCGACGAAGCCCCTCCCCAGCCCAGCCGAGCCCAGCAGGTCGACAGCCATCGCCCGGCACGCCAGACAGCTCCTACACGACCGCATGACGGACGACCTGTCCATCGACGATCTGGCCCGGTCCACCGACACCAGCCGCTACACGGTCTACCGCGCCTTCCAGGCCGAGTACGGCCTCCCACCCAGCGACTACCAGCGCCAGCTACGCCTCAGAAGGGCTCGCGATCTCATAGCGACCGGAACGCCCATCAGCGCAGCGGCCAACGCGACGGGCTTCGCCGACCAAAGCCACCTGACCCGCTGGTTCACCCGGTACTTCGGCCTCACCCCAGGCGCCTACCGCCAAGCCGTGACCACGCAGTAGGTGCCCGTGCGCGCCGTAACGGCGGCGCACTCGCACGGGCGCCACTACCACCGGCCTTCGCCGGGGCGGCGCTGGTCCTCGCTACCCGTTCGCGGGCGCCGGCGTTCTTACCCTAGATCTTGCAGGACGTTGCAGTTGCCGCCGCTGACGGAGAAAAGCCACGCCTCCTCGCGATCGGCGAGGCCAAGTGGAATGACGTGATGGGAGCCGCGCACATTGACCGGCTCCGGACCATCCGCGACGTCATCGCCGCGGTCGGCAAGTACGACGTCGCAGACACCCGCCTGATGTGTTTCAGCGGAGCCGGATTCAACGAGAAGGCACGTGTCATGGCCGAGGCTGCCGGAAATATCCATCTCGTGGGCATCGCGATCTCTATGCCTGAGCTCAGTTACGGCCAGGAACTGTCCTGGTCGGGATCGCCGCCATCGGACAGAAGCCGCAAATCCGACTCGACCATCATCGCGACCAGTTCATCAAAGGACACCTTCGGCTCCCACCCCAGCTGCGACCGCGCCTTCTTCGGATCCGCGCACAGCAGGTCCACCTCCGCCGGCCGGTGCAGCGTCTGGTCGGTCACCACGTAGCGCTCCCAATCCAGCCCCGCCGCGCTGAACGCCGCCTCAACCAGTTCCCTGACCGACTTCATCCGCCCGGTGCCGATCACGTAGTCCTCGGGGGTGCCGGCCCGGAGCATGAGCTGCATGGCCTTCACGTAGTCCCCGGCAAACCCCCAGTCCCGCCGCGCCTCCAGGTTGCCCAGCCGCAGCTCCGTGGCCAGGCCGAGCTTGATCCTGGCCACTCCGAGGGACACCTTCCTGGTCACGAACTCGGCGCCGCGGCGCGGCGACTCGTGGTTGAACAGGATCCCGGACACGGCGAACATGCCGTACGACTCGCGATAGTTCTGGGTGAGGAAATGCCCATAGGCCTTCGCCACGCCGTACGGGGAACGCGGGTGGAAGGCGGTGCGCTCGGTCTGCGGGGTCTCGCTGACCTGGCCGAACATCTCAGAGGAGGAAGCCTGATAAAAGCGGATCTGTCCGTACGGGCCACCCGAAGCCCCCCGCGACACCCCCGAACACACCCGGATCGCCTCGAGCATGCGCAGCACGCCCATCCCGGTCACCTCGGCCGTGAGCTCCGCCTGCTCCCACGACATGGGGACGAACGAAATCGCGCCCAGGTTGTACACCTCGTCCGGCTGGACCCGTTCCACGGCCGAGATCAGCGACCCCTGGTCCAGCAGATCACCGCGCACCACTTGCACGTCGGACAGCAGCTTGCGCATCCGCGAAACCCGCGGGTTCGCCTGCCCCCTGGCCAGCCCCCAGACCTCGTACCCCTGCTCGAGCAGGTGCTCCGCTAGGTAGGAACCATCCTGGCCGGTGATGCCGGTGATCAGAGCGCGCCTGGCCAAGGGTCCTCCAACGATCGGGTACCGCATCCCTTTGTGACGGGAATGTACAGCTAAGCGCCTGGAAAGAGCATCAAGCCCCCTAGAACGTGTTCCACCGAACCACGCTCGGTTACAGTAACGTCGCAGTTCGCACGGCCTGTGGAAGCCGTTGTGAACAATTCCAGACGACCTACCGAATGGTAGCCTTCTCGGGCTAAGGTCATCATTCATGATCTAATCGGCGGTGAAAGGGGTGTCCGTGCCGGAGCGAAGGCTACGGATCGCGCTGCTGTCCTACCGCAGCAAGCCCACCTGTGGCGGGCAGGGTGTCTATCTTCGCCACCTGAGCCGCGAGCTGGTCGCGCTCGGACACCACGTCGAGGTGTTCTCCGGCCAGCCTTACCCCGAGCTGGACGAGGGCGTCATCCTGCGCGAGGTGCCCAGCCTCGACCTCTACCGCGACGAGGATCCGTTCAGAACGCCCAAGCTGCACGAATACCGCGACTGGATCGACTGGCTCGAGGTCGGCACGATGTGGACGGCCGGGTTCCCCGAGCCCCTGACGTTCACGCTGCGCGCCTACCGCGAGCTGAAGAAGCGGGTGGGCGACTTCGACGTCGTGCAGGACAACCAGACCCTCGGCTACGGCCTGCTCGGCATCCAGAAGCTCTTCCCCGTGGTCGGCACCATCCACCACCCGATCAGCGTGGACCGGCGCATCGAGCTCGAGGCCGCCACCGGCGCGAAGCGGCTGACCATGCGCCGCTGGTACGGGTTCGTGAAGATGCAGTCGCGCGTCGCGCCCCGGCTCAGCCCGATCCTGACCGTCAGCGAGTCCTCCCTGGCCGACATCCACCGCGACTTCAACGTCCCGCAGGCCAACATGCGGCTGATCCCCCTCGGCGTGGACACCCGCTACTTCCACCCGCGTCCCGGCAAGCCCAGGCGCAAGGGCTCGATCGTGGCCGTGGCCAGCGCCGACTCCCCCATGAAGGGCGTCTCGACGCTCCTGCGCGCCGTGGCCAAGCTGGCCACCGAGCGCGACGTGCATCTCACCGTGGTCAGCAAGCCCACCCCGGGCGGCCCCACCGAGCAGCTCGTGCAGGAGCTGTCGCTGCAGGACCGGGTGCGGTTCGTGCACGGCATCACCGACGAGGAGCTGGGCGAGCTGATCGCCACCTCGGAGATCTCGGTCGTGCCCTCGCTGTACGAGGGCTTCTCCCTGCCCGCCGTCGAGCACATGGCCTGCGGCACGCCCTTGGTGGCCAGCCGCACGGGCGCGCTGCCCGAGGTCGTGGGCGACGCGGCCGTCCAGGTGCCGCCGGGCGACCCGGAGGAGCTGGCCGCGGTGCTGCGCCGCCTGCACGACTCGCCCGAGGAGCGCGAGCGGGTGGGCCAGGCGGGATACGACCGCGTCATGGAGCGCTATACCTGGCACGTCGTGGCCAAGAAGACCGTCGAGGCGTACCGCGAGGCCATCCAGGCCCACAAGGAGAAATAGTGCTGACTGTCGACTTCGCCCGGCTTCCCGTCGGCCCCGGCACGCGCGTGCTGGACCTGGGCTGCGGGGGCGGCCGGCACGCCTTCGAGGTGCTGCGCCGCGGGGCGGACGTGATCGCGTTCGACATGGACCAGTCGGAGCTGGACAACGTGGCGAGCATGTTCGCGGCGATGGACAAGGCCGGCGAGGTGCCGCCCGGGGGCACCGGCCAGACCGTCCAGGGCACGGCGCTCGACATGCCGTTCGAGGACGGCGCCTTCGACCGGGTCATCGCGGCCGAGGTGCTGGAGCACATCCCGGATGACATGACGGCCATGCGGGAGATCTTCCGCGTGCTCAAGCCCGGCGGCACGGCCGCGATCACCGTCCCGAGCTTCCTGCCTGAGCGGATCTGCTGGGCGCTGGACGAGGACTACCACACCGCCCCCGGCGGGCACGTGCGGATCTACACGCTGGCGGAGCTGTCGGCCAAGCTGAAGTCCACCGGCTTCGAGATCGGCCCGCACCACCACGCTCACGGGCTGCACGCCCCCTACTGGTGGATCAAGTGCGCGGTCGGCGTCAACAACGACGACCACCCGATCGCGAAGGCATACCACGAGCTGCTGGTCTGGGACATCATGAAGCGCCCCGCCGCGACCAGGATCGCCGAGGCCGTGCTCAATCCGATCATCGGCAAGAGCGTGGTCCTGTACGTCCGGAAGCCATGATCTCCCACGCCGAGGTCGTGCGGACGGCCGAGAGCATCGCGGCGATGCAGCAGGAGGACGGCGGCGTCCCGTGGCCGGAGGGCCACGTCGACGCGTGGAACCACATCGAGTGCCTGATGGCGATGTCCGTCGCGGGCCTCGACGAGCCGGTCCGGCGCGGGTACGCGTACCTGGCCCGTCACCAGCGCGCCGACGGTTCCTGGCCGATGAAGCTGGTCGACGGCGTCCCGACGGAGCTGGGCGGGGAGAGCAACCACGCCGCCTACATCGCCGTCGGCCTCTGGCACCACCATCTCGTCACCGGCGACCAGGGCTTCACCGAGGACAGCTGGCCCATGGTCAAGGCCGCGCTCGACTACGTGGCCGGGCTCCAGACGGAGCGGGGCGAGATCGTCTGGGAGCGGGACGCGCAGGGCAGAGACGCCGCCTACGCGCTGCTCACCGGGTGCTCCTCGATCCACCAGGGGCTGCGGTGCGGCGTGCGGCTGGCCGACCACCTGGGCGACCCTCAGCCGCACTGGGAGCTGGCCGCCGACCGGCTGGCGCACGTGCTGACGGCGCATCCCGAGGCGTTCGCCGACAAGAGCCGTTTCTCGATGGACTGGTACTACCCGGTGCTCGGCGGCGCGGTACGCGGGCAGCAGGCGTACGAGCTGCTGGAGCGGGAGTGGGCGACGTTCGTGGTGCCGGGGCTCGGCATCAGGTGCGTGTCCGACCAGCCGTGGGTGACCGGGGCCGAGACGTGCGAGCTGGTGCTGGCGCTGGACGCGCTCGGGGATCGGGAGCGGGCGGTCCGGCTGTTCGCCGACGTGCAACATCTGCGGCACGAGGACGGCTCGTACTGGACGGGGTGGCAGTTCGCCAACCGCAAGCACTTTCCGTACGAGCGCTCCGGCTACACGGCCGCGGCCGTGGTCCTGGCGGCGGACGCGTTGATGGAGTCGTCCCCCGGAGCCGGGCTGTTCCGCGACATCGCGGGAACGTCGGTGTTCGACCCCGATGTGTGCGGCTGTTCGGCCCCGCTGCTGCCCCCGCAGGTCCACTGACCGGCGCCGCAAGGCCTTTTGCCGGTTCTTTGCCGGGGAAATCCGGTGCGTCGCCGATGACGGGCGCAATGGGGTCACTAGCTTCGTAGTGGCCGTACGAGGCGTCTTCGGGGGAAGCGTGGGCGACACGGGCACAACATCGTTCTTGGACCAGGCGGGGACCGAGCCGACGCCGACCGCGGCGACGGGGCTGCGGAGGTTCCTGATCAAGGATCCGCTGGAGTGCGATCTGAGCCGGCGCAGGTTCCGGATCAGACACGGAGCTTGTCGGACGGTCTTCGCGAAAGCCGAAAAATCCTACGTTTTCGGTTTTAACGCGATGATGTCGAAAGAAGTAGAGAAGGTCGAGGAGATCCCGGCTGAGCAGCGGCCCTTCGGCTACGAAGGGGCGGCGGCCGCCTGCACCGTCCTCGACCTGCTCACCTTGACCCGGGGCCGGCGCCTTCACGAGCTACTGGCCGGCCCCGCCCAGCACCACCGGCACGCCGCCCACGTCGGCGCCGGCCGCGGGTACGCGATGGTGCGCCTGCGTCCCATGCGGGGCGCCCGGCAGGCCCATCCGCTGCTGCGGTGGCTGGCAGTGGACGGGTTCGGCTTCCAGTGGAGTCTGGCCAGGGCCGATCGCATGATCGGCGAGCGGACCATGCCCGACCTGTTCAGCCGAGCCCACTGCGCCGTGTTCGACCAGGGACTGGGGCGGCTGCTCTGGTACCACGACTGCGCCTCGCCCGACGACGTCGCGGCCAGGATCGCAGGCTTTCCCGCGGTGCGGCGGGCCGACCTGTGGAGCGGGGTCGGGTTCGCGGCCGCGTACACGGGCGGCGCCGAGGCCGACGAGCTGTGGTGGCTGACTGAGCACGCCGGGGCCGACGGGTTCCGCGCCCATCTGGCACAGGGGTGCGCGTTCGCCGTGGCCGCCCGGCTGCGGTCGGGGATGGTGCCGGATCACACGGCGCAGGCCGCGTCGATCCTGGCGGGGGCCGAGCCGGAGGAGGCGGCCGCCTGGACCGACCGGGCGCTCATCGCGCTCGGGCACCAGGCCCGTACGCACGAGGACTTCCGCCGCTGGCAGTCCCAGACCCGGCACTCCTGGACCCGCCGCCACACCGTCCAGACGACCGCCGGCCCTGTGCCCCTCCCAAAGTGACCTCCGCCGGCACTCCGCCCACCCAAGGGACCTCCGCCGGCACTCCGCCCACCCAAGGGACCTCCGCCGGCACTCCGGCCACCCACGGGACCTCCGCCGGCCTCGGCTCTCCTCTCAAAGGACCTCCGCCGAAGTGCGGAGGGCGGCGAAGGAGCGCAGGCCAGTCACGGGACGGGCGGAATGCAGGGGCCGGCCGGTAGGTCGGCTAGATGCCGGGACCGACGCGTTCCAGCACGCGGAGCGAGCCCTCGGCGGACACCTCACCGAACGCCCCGGACTCCAGCGCCCGCCGATAGACCCGGTAAGGCGCCTGACCGCCCTCGGCCGGGTCGGGGTAGACGTCGTGGAAGATCAGCGCCCCACCCGCCATGATGTGCGGCGCCCAGCCCTCGTAGTCGCGGGTGACCGGCTCCTCGGAGTGCCCGCCGTCGATGAACAGCATGCCCAGCGGCGTGTTCCAGAGCCCGGCCACCCGTTCCGACTTGCCGACGATGGCGATCACCTCGTCCTCGAGACCCGCCGCGGCGATCGTGGCGCGGAAGGTCGGCAGCGAGTCCATCTTCCCGAACCGGATGTCCATCAGCGTCGGATCGTGATGCGCCCACCCCGGCTGGATCTCCTCGGAGCCACGGTGGTGGTCCACGGTGACCACCACGGAGCGCGCCTCCCTGGCGGCCGCGCCGAGGTAGATCGCGGACTTGCCGCAGTAGGTGCCGATCTCGCAGATGGGCCCGAGCTTGCCGTACTGGCAGGCTGCCGCGAACAGCGCCAGCCCCTCGTTGTCCGGCATGAACCCCTTGGCATGCTTCGCTGCGTAGAGCAGCGCTGACGGCATCGTCATACGACGGAACCCTAGCCGAACCGAACAACATTCCGGGGAACTCTTGCAGCCCACTTCTGGAACCTGTTCTACTTGGCACGTGAACCAGCGCGCTCGCATCGCGATGTCGGACGACGACGTCGCCGCCTTCCTGGAGAGCTCACGCAAGCTGCAACTGGCCACCATCAACCCGGATGGCACACCGCACCTGGTCACCATGTTCTACGGCCTCGACGCCGGGCGGATCGCCTTCTGGACGTACGCGAAGGCGCAGAAGGCCCGCAACCTGGCCCGCGACCCGCGGGTAAGCTGCTTGATCGAGACCGGTGACGACTACGACCAACTGCGCGGCGTCCTGGTGTACGGCAAGGCCGAGCCGATCGCCGACCGGGACGGCGTCATGGCCATCGGGATGATGGTCGCCCGCAGGATGACTCCCGGGGTGCCGGACGAGCTGCTGAACCCGTACGTGGAGCAGACCGGGCGCAAGCGGGTTGCGTACGTCGTCGAGCGCACCAAAGTGGTCTCATGGGACCACAGGAGGCTTTCATGAAGGTCAAGGTCGACGAGCTGGTCTGCGAGGCCAACGCTGTGTGCATGGGCCTCGCGCCGGAGGTGTTCGACGTGGACGACGACGACCAGCTGCACATCCTTCTTCCAGAACCACCCCCCGAGCTGCAGGACCGCGTCCGCCACGCGGTCAGGTCCTGCCCCAAAGCCGCTCTGTCCATCGAGGAATAGCCCCTCGAGGACCCCCTCGAGGACCCAGCCTTCGAGCCGGAGGAGGAACCCCCCATGCGCGCCGCGATCCTGCACGCCGTAGGCAACGACAAGCTCGAGATCCGCGACGACGTCACGCTGGCCCCGGTGGGCCCGACGGACGTCCGCGTGCGGATCAAGGCCACCGGTGTCTGCCATTCGGACCTGTCGGCCATGTCGGGCGTGCTGCCGCAGCCCGTGCCGCTCGTCCCCGGCCACGAGGGGTCGGGCGAGGTGGTCGAGGTGGGCGAGCACGTCACCTCCCTGCAGCCCGGCGACCACGTGGTGATCAACTGGCGGCCAGCCTGCCAGGAGTGCGACCTGTGCCTGGGCGGCCAGCCGTACCTGTGCATGAAGTACGTGATCGAGGGCTTCACCAAGGGCAACTTCCGCTTCGGCGGCGACGGGGCGACGGCGTTCGGGATGGCGGGCTGCGGCACGTGGGCCGAGGAGATCGTCGTGCCCTGGCAGGGCGCGATCAAGATCGACCCGGACGTGTCGTGGGAGGCGGCGGCCCTGATCGGCTGCGGCATCACGACCGGCGTGGGCGCCGCGCTCAACACCGCGAAGGTACGCCCGGGGTCCACGGTGGCGGTGATCGGCTGCGGCGGCGTGGGCCTGTCGGTCATCCAGGGCGCCCGCGTCTCCGGCGCCAGGGTGATCCTCGCGGTGGACCCGCTGGAGTCCAAGCACGAGCTGGCCAAGAAGGTCGGGGCGACGCACGCGGTCGCGCCCGAGCAGGTGCCTGACGCGCTCAACGAGCTCACCGGCGGCTCGGGCTTCGACTACGGCTTCGAGGTGGTCGGCAAGTCGGCCACCATCCAGAGCGCGTGGCAGATCACCCGGCAGGGCGGCGACGTCATCGTGGTCGGCGCGGGCGCGATGGACGACATGGTGTCGATCTCGGCGTTCAGCCTGCTGTTCGAGGGCAAGAACCTGCTGTCCAGCCTGTACGGCGAGGCGGACGTGCGGCACGACTTCCCGTACTTCGCCAAGCTCCACAAGGCCGGCCAGCTGGACCTCGAGTCGATGATCAGCGCCCGCATCCGCCTCGCCGACCTGAACGACGCGGTGGCGGCCCTGCGGGCCGGGGAGGTCCTGCGCCAGATCGTCCTCATGGACTGAGACGTACCTTCCAAGGAAAGGCGCCGGAACAGCGAGCGTTCCGGCGCCTTCCTTTGCGGCTCCCTACGTCGTGGAGAAGGCGGCGTCGAAGGCCGTGGTGGGCGGGGTGATGGAGTTGAGCGTGCGGATGTAGCCCAGCGCCTCCTTCGCGCCGTCCAGCCGGTCCATGCCCGCGTCCTCCCACTCGATCGAGATCGGGCCTTCGTACCCGATCGAGTTGAGGGCGCGGAAGCAGTCCTCCCACGGCACGTCGCCGCGTCCGGTCGAGACGAAGTCCCAGCCGCGGCGCATGTCGGCCCACGGCAGGTGAGAGGACAGGCGGCCGCGGCGGCCGTCGCCGACGCGCATGCGCGTGTCCTTGCAGTCCACGTGGTAGATGCGGTCCTTGAAGTCCAGGATGAAGCCCACCGGGTCCAGGTCCTGCCAGACCATGTGCGAGGGGTCCCAGTTGAGCCCGAACGCCAGCCGGTGGTCGATGGCCTCCAGGGTGCGCACGGTCGTGTGGTAGTCGTAGGCGATCTCGCTCGGGTGGACCTCGTGCGCGAAACGTACGCCGACCTCGTCGAAGACGTCGAGGATCGGGTTCCACCGGTCGGCGAAGTCCTGGTAGCCCGCCTCGATCGCCGAGGCGGGCACGGGCGGGAACATGGCGACCGTGTGCCAGATGGACGAGCCGGTGAAGCCCACGACCGTGTCCACGCCCAGCAGCGACGCGGCCCTGGCGGTGTTCTTCATCTCCTCGGCGGCACGCTGCCGCACGCCCTCGGGCTCGCCGTCGCCCCAGATGCGGGCGGGCAGGATGCCCTTGTGCCGCTCGTCGATCGGGTGGTCGCAGACGGCCTGCCCGACCAGGTGGTTGGAGATCGTCCACACCTTGAGGCCGTGCTTGTCGAGCTGGGCGTGCTTCTGCTCCACGTACGACGGGTCCGCCATGGCCTGGCCCACGTCGAAGTGGTCGCCGGAGCAGGCGATCTCGAGCCCGTCGTAGCCCCATTCGGCCGCCAGCCGGCAGACCTCCTCGAACGGCAGGTCGGCCCACTGTCCGGTGAACAGTGTGACTGGTCGCATGAGTCAATCCTCCACGTTCGTGTAGCGGCTGCCGTCAGCCGCGCTCCGCTCTACCGCCTCCAGGACCCGCTGCACCCGCAGACCGTCCGCGAACGACGGCGACGGGTCGGCTCCGGTGGCGATCGCCTCCAGGAAGTCCTTGATCTCGTGGGTGAAGGTGTGCTCGTAGCCGAGCCCGTGCCCGGGCGGCCACCAGGCGCCCACGTAGGGGTGATCGGGCTCGGTGACCAGGATCCGCTCGAAGCCGCCGCCACCGGAGCTGAACCACAGCTCGTTCATGGCCTCGAAGTCGAAGGCCAGGCTGCCGAGCTGACCGTTGATCTCGATGCGCATGGCGTTCTTGCGGCCGGTGGCGAACCGCGTGGCCTCGAACGAGGCCAGCGCCCCGCCCGACATCCGGCCGAAGAACAACGCGGCGTCATCGACGGTGACCTCGCCCATCGCGTCCGTACGGGAGGCGCCCAGCCCGGCCGACTCGCCCGCCAGCGGACGTTCCTTGATGAAGGTCTCCATCAGCCCGGACACACCCACGATGTGCTGCCCGCTGACGAACTCGGCCGCGTCCACGATGTGCGAGCCGATGTCGCCGAGCGCCCCGGCCCCGGCCTTGTCCTTCTGGAGCCGCCACACCAGCGGGAACTCCGGATCGACGATCCAGTCCTGCAGGTATTGCGCCCGCACGTGCCTGATCTCGCCGAGCCGGCCCTCCTCCACGAACCGGCGGGCGAGCGCGACCGCGGGCACCCGCCGGTAGTTGAAGGCCACCATGCTCTTGACCGAAGCCGGCGCCGCGGCGGCGGCGCGCACCATGGCCTCGGCCTCGTCGACGGTGTTGGCCAGCGGCTTCTCACAGATCACGTGCTTGCCGGCGGCCAGCGCGGCGATGGCGATCTCGGCGTGCGAGTCGCCGGGCGTGCAGATGTCGACGATCTGCACGTCGTCGCGCTTGATCAGCTCTCTCCAGTCCGTCTCTACGGCGTCCCAGCCGAGCTGCGCGGCGGCCGCCTCGGTGCGTTCCTTCGACCTGCCGGCCAGCACCGCCATGCGCGGCGCGAGCGGCAGGTCGAAGAAGGCCCCCACGCTGCGCCAGGCCTGTGAGTGGACGCGGCCCATGAACGCGTAGCCGACCATTCCCACGCCGATGGTGGTCTTGTGTGACATGCAACCCCCGATCAGGATTCGAAGCCAAGTGCCAGGTACTTCTCGACGTTATCCTTGGTGATGGTCTCCGATGCGAGCGTGATGGACTGTGGCACCTGGTTTTCCACCAGATCACTCATGCCCTTCCCCTGCGCGATCAAGCGGGCCAGTTTGATCGCCGAGGAGGCCATGGTCGGGCTGTAGGTGACGGTGGCCTGCAGCACCGACGAGCCCGACTGGATCTCCTTCATCGCGTTGAGCGAGCCCGCCCCGCCGACCATGATGAACTCGTCGCGGCTGGCCTCCCTGATCGCGGCGAGCACGCCGACGCCCTGGTCGTCGTCGTGGTTCCAGAGCGCGTCGATCTTCTTGTGCGCCTGGAGCAGCGACGTGGCCACCTGGTTGCCGGTCTCGACCGTGAACTTGGCGTCCTGCTTGGCCGTGACGCTGAACCCGTACGTCTTCAGCGCGTCGGCGAAGCCCTTGCTGCGGTCCTGCGTCAGCGGCAAGGTGGCGATGCCCTGGATCTCGACGATCACGGGGTTCGCCACGCCCTTGTCCTTGAGCTGCTTGCCGATGAAGTGCCCGGCCGCGACGCCCATGCCGTAGTTGTCGCCGCCGACCCAGGTCCGATATGCCAATTTGTCGGGGAAAATCCGGTCGAGGTTGATCACCGGGATGCCCGCCTCCGTGGCCTGCAGCGCGACCTGGTTCAGCTGCTGACCGTCGTTCGGCAGGATGACCAGCGCGTTGACCTTGGCCGCGATCAACGACTCGACGGCCGAGATCTGCTGGTTGATGTCGTTGGTGGGCTCGACGGGCTTGAAGTCGATGTCGGAATACTGCTTCGCGGTGGCCTCGGCGTTCTTCGCGATCGCCGCGATCCATCCGTGGTCGGCGGCCGGCGCGGAGAAGCCGATGGTGACCTTCGTCCCCGGCTGGTCGTTGCCGCTGGCCGCGGGGGCCGGGGCGGGGGCCGCGGTGGTGGGCGCGGCCGCCGGCTCGTTGCTGGTGCAGCCGGCCGCCAGGAGCACGGCCCCGCCGACGAGGAATCCCCTGCGCGCGACGTTCTCACTCATGGTGCTCTCTCCTTCAAGTTCCGCCGCTGGAGAAGGACGGCGATGACGATGATCAGGCCCTTGGCGATCAGCTGGTCGCTGGTGTTGAGGCCGTTGAGGATGAACAGGTTGGTGATGAGGGTGAAGATCAGCAGGCCCAGGATCGAGCCCACGATCGTCCCCCGCCCCCCGGTGAGCAACGTGCCACCGATGATCACGGCGGCGATGGCGTCGAGCTCGTACAGGTCGCCGTGGGTGGACGAGCCTGTCGTGGTCCTCGCCATGATCAGAATGGCGGCGATGCCACAGCACAGCCCGGACAAGGCGTAGAGCAGCATCGTGTGCCTGCGGACGTCGATGCCGGCCAGCCGGGCCGCCTCGGGGTTGCCGCCGACCGCGTACGTCCGCCGCCCGAACGTCGTGCGGTTGAGCATGATCCAACCCAGCACCACGACCAGGGCGAAGATGTAGACCAGCAGCGGGACGCCGAGCAACCGCTGGGTCGACAGGTCCACGAGGGCGGAGTTCTCCGGCTGGATGAGCTGCGTCTTGCGGTCGGACATGCGCTGCGCCAGCCCTCGGGCGGCCACCAGCATGGCGAGCGTGGCGATGAACGGCACCAATCGCCCGTACGAGATCAGCAACCCGTTGACCAGCCCCGCGCCGGTGCCGACGAGGATCGCGCACATGGCCATGACCCAGGGCCCGTACGACTGCGTGGCCAAGGTGGTGGCCCAGACCGAGGCGAGCGCCATGACGGCGCCCACCGACAGGTCGATGCCGCCACCGATGATCACGAACGTGGCCCCGACCGTGATCACGCCGATCGTGGCGGCCAGCGACAGGATGCTGACCAGGTTGGACGCGGTGGCGAAGTTGTCCGGCCTGGTGACCAGGCCGACCACCACCAGGATCGCCAGCGCCGCCAGCAGGCCGAGATGTCGCATCTCACCGAGACCGAAGCGGCTCACCGAAGCTACGGCCGATCCGGCGACAGGCCCCTTCGTTGTGGGCTCGCTCATCAGGCCGCCCTCCCATTCATGATCATGTCGAGTACGCGATGCTCGTCCAGGTCCGCCGCGTCACCCTGGTGGATCACCGTCCCCTCGCGCAGCACCAGCACCCGGTCGGCGAGGCCCAGCACCTCCGGCACCTCGCTGGAGACCAGCAGCACGCCGATGCCCCGCTCGGCCAGGTCGTGGATGACCGCGTACAGCTCAGCCCTGGCGCCCACGTCCACGCCTCTGGTGGGCTCGTCGAGCAGGAGCAGCTTGCGGCCGCCGAGCAGCCAGCGGGCGAGCACGGCCTTCTGCTGGTTGCCGCCCGACAGGTTCCTGATCGGGCGTTCGGGGTCGGGCGGCCGGATGTCCAGCATTTCTGACAGCCGCTTGGCCTCGCTCCGCTCGCGTTTGCGATCGATCCAGCCGAACTTCGCGAACCCCGGCAGGGTGCCCAGCGTGATGTTGGCGGTAACACTCTGGTCGAGGATCAGAGCCTGGGCCTTGCGTTCCTCGGGGGCCAGGCCCATGCCGTGCCGGACGGTGCCGACGACGCCGCGGCGCACCGGCCGCCCTTCGAGCAGGACGCGGCCGGCGGCCGGGCGGGCCCCGTACACCGCCTCGAGGATCTCCGAGCGGCCCGAGCCGACCAGGCCGGCCAGCCCGACGATCTCGCCCGCGCGTACGGAGAACGACACGTCGCGGAAGACGCCCGGCGCGGTCAGGCCCTCGACCCGGAGCACCTCCTCCCCCAGCGTGCGGCCACCGCGGGGCGGGAAGACGTATTCGACGTTCCTGCCGGTCATGAGGGAGACGATCTGGGTGGTGGGGGTGTCGCGGGCCGGCAGGCCGACGGCCACCGTGCGGCCGTCCTTCAGGACGGTGACCCGGTCGCCGATCTCGCGGATCTCCTCCAGGCGGTGCGAGATGTAGACCACGGCCACGCCTTGGGCGGTGAGCTCGCGGATGATGCGGAAGAGGTTCGCGACCTCGTCGTGGGCGAGTGCGGCGGACGGCTCGTCCATGATGATCAGGCGGGCGTCGTGGGAGAGCGCCCTGGCCATCGAGACGACCTGTTTCGCCGCCGGTGATAACCGCCCGACCTCGGTCGACGGCCGGATCTCCGGGTGGCCGAGCCGTTCCAGCACCTCGCGGGCGGCCTTCCTGGCCGCCGGCCGGTTGACGAAGCCGAAGCGGCCGTGCTCGTGGCCGAGGAAGATGTTCTCCGCCACGCTGAGCCCGTCGACCAGGTCCAGCTCCTGGTAGATGGTGGCGAAGCCGAGCTTGATGGCGTCGATGGGGCTGCTCGGCCGCACCTGGTCGCCGTTGAAGACGATGGTGCCCTGGTCCGGCTGATGCACGCCGGCCAGGACCTTGATCAGGGTGGACTTGCCGGCGCCGTTCTGGCCGAGCAGGCAGTGCACCTCGCCCGCTCGCACGTCGAGATCGACGCCGTCCAGCGCGCGCACGCCGGGGAACTGTTTGACGATGCCCTTCATGACCAGCATCGGGAGGTCCCAATCCTCTATGCGTTGACGATGCGGTTGATGTTGTCCGGTGACAGGTAGTGCTCGATGGCGAGCAGCCCCGCCCCGAGCGCGGCCGCGTTGATCCCCGTACGGCTCGGCGTGATCGACAGATGGTGCGTGGCCAGCGGGAGCGACCGCCGATAGACCGTCTCCCTGATGCCGGCCAGCAGATGCTCGTGCACCCGCGACAGCGCGCCGCCGATGACGATGACCTCGGGGTTGAAGAAGTTGACCAGGCTCGCCAGCACCTCGCCGATGAGCCGGCCCGCCTCCCTGACCAGGCGCAGCGCCTGCGTGTTGCCCGACTGCACGAGCGCCACGACGTCGGCGCCGGTCTCGGCCGCGAGGCCCAGCTCGGTCAGCCGCCGGGCGATCGCGGCGCCGCCGGCCACGGCCTCCAGGCACGCGCTGTTGCCGCACCGGCAGCCGGCGTCCTCGTGGCCGCTGACCCTGATGTGCCCGATGTCGCCGGCCGAGCCCTGGGCGCCCCTGTGCAGCTTGCCGTCGGCCACGATGCCGCAGCCGATGCCGGTGCCGACCTTGACGAACAGCAGGTGGTTGATGCCGGCGAAGGCGTTGCGGTGCTCGCCCAGCGCCATCACGTTGACGTCGTTGTCGACCAGCACGTTCACGCCGTCGAAGTAATCAGGGACGGGGTAGTCGTTCCAGCCCGGCATGATCGGCGGATTGTTCGGCCGCCCGGTGGCGAACTCCACCGGCCCGGGCACCCCGATCCCGACCGCGCGCAACACCGCCCGCGGCCGCCCGGCCTGGCCGAGCAGCCGGTCGAGCCGCTGGTCCACGTGGGCGAGCACCTTCTCGGGGCCCTCACCGATCAGCAGTGAGTCCTCGCACTCGGCGAGCACGTTGCCGGAGATGTCCATCAGCGCCACCCGGCAGTGGGTGGCGCCCAGGTCGACGCCCGCGAACGCGTGGTCCTCGGTGTGCAGGCGCAACTGCCGCGGCGGCCGGCCACCGGTGGACTCGCCGCTCTCGGTCTCCTCCACCAGGCCTCGCTCGATCAGCGCGTCCACGCGCTGGGAGATCGTGGACCTGGCCAGACCGGTGAGCCTCGCAAGATCGGAACGGGTCGTCGCCGAACCGGCGCTGATCAGTGTCAGCACATCTCCGGCGGAGCCCGGCAGAGGGGTCATGTCGCGACAATATGATCACAGATGCGGCAATTCAAGAGTGAGGATCGACCAAACTCCGCCAACTTCTGCCGCAGATCGAACAAAGGCCGATCAGCCGGGATATTTCGGGATCTGCCCCACACGCGAACGCCGGCCCCCGCCTACAACGAGAACCGGCGCCCGCACCACAACCGGGCCGCACCACGACGGCGTAGGGCGTCAGATCATCGCCTTCATCGAGTCTCCGGCCGTCAGCACGTACGGCTGCTCGGCCATGATCGACTCCCAGTTGCCCGCGACCGACTCCGGCGTGATGTCGTCGTCCTTCCACCCCGGCCCCTCGGCCACGAACACCCGCGCCACCCGGCCCCCGCCGACGGTGAACACCTCGCCGCTGACCTCGCACGACTCATGCACCAGGTACGCCACCAGCGCGCTCACCCGCTCCGGCGTGAACTTGGCCTCGAACTCGGCCGGCAGCAGCGACTCGGTCATCCTGGTCCAGGCCACGGGCGCGATGGCGTTGGCCTTGATGCCGTTGCGCGCGCCCTCGATCCCGAGCGTCTTGGTCAGCCCGACCAGTCCCATCTTGGCCGTGGAGTAGTTGGCCTGCCCGAAGTTGCCGAACAGCCCGGCCGGGCTGGAGGTGTTGACCACGCGCCCGTAGCCGGCCGCCTTCATGATCGGATAGGCGGCCTGGCTGACCAGGTAGGACCCGCGCACGTGCACCGCCATGACGGCGTCGAACTCCTCGACCGTCATCTTCCCGAACGACTTGTCCCGCAGGATCCCCGCGTTGTTGACGACGATGTCGACCGTGCCGAACGCGTCCACCGCGGCCTGCACGACGGCCCTGGCGCCGTCCGGCGTGGCGACGTTGTCGGCGTTGGCGACGGCCTGCCCGCCGTTCTTCGTGATGAGCGCCACTACCTCGGCGGCGGGCCCGGTCGAGGCGCCCGTGCCGTCGAGCGCGCCCCCGAGGTCGTTGACCACGACCTTGGCGCCCCGCTCGGCCAGCAGGAGCGCGTGCGCCCTGCCGAGACCGTGCCCGGCCCCCGTGACGATCGCGACTCTGTCATCGAACCGAAGCATCGAACCTCCAGCGCAGGAGAACAACGTTCTAGTACGAGTACCATAACTCGGCTCGGGCCTACCGATCAGCGGGGCGCCACCGTTCCGGATCGCCGGGGACCCGCACCACGCGCCCCTTGGCCGAAAGCCAGACCAGGTGGGCGAGGGTCTCGTTGTTGGCCGCGCGCCGCATGAACGGCGGGATCGTCTCCCACGGCCGCGACCAGCTCAGCCGGGTCGCCACGTCCCAGCACGTCACGCCGTCGCCGCCGGCGACGACCCGCTCGATCTCGGCCAGCCGCCCGTCGTGGTGCGCCAGCACGTGGTCCACCCGCTCGGCCAGTTCCAGGAACCGGTACTCGTGCGCGGGCAGCACCTCCTCGACGTCCAGCTTGCGCACGGCCGCCAGCGCGTCGAGGTAGTCGGCCAGCGGGTTGGGCCCGGACTGCGGGTGCACGGCCACGATCGGCGTGATCTTGGCCAGCACGTGGTCGCCGGAGAACAGCAGCCTGCGCTCGGGCGAGACGAAGCACAGATGCCCCGGCGAGTGGCCGGGCGTCCAGACCGCCCGCAGGTCCCAGCCGGGCAGGCCGAGCTCGTCGCCATCCTCCACCAGCCGGTCGGGCGTAGCCATGGAGACCATGTGCCTGATCATCATCGACGCGCCGGCCAGCTCGTCCAGCGTCAGCGGCGGCACCCCACAGCGGGCCAGCAGCGCGCGCTCGCGCTGGACCAGGGAGTCGATGGCCGCGTCGTCGTAACGCTCGCGGACCAGGCGCGCGTCGGCCGGGTGCAGGCCGATCCAGGCGCCCGACGCCTCGCGGACGCGCCCGGCCAGGCCGTAGTGATCGGGATGGATGTGGGTGACGAGCACGGCCTGGACGTCGTTGATCGTGTACCCGGCCACGCCCAGGCCGGCGACGAGCGCCTCGTACGCCTCGTCGGTGTTCCACCCGGCGTCGATGACGGCCACGCCGCCGGGCAACTCCAGGGCGTAGACCAGCACGTACCGCAGCGGGTTGACCGGGATCGGCACCGGGATGGACCACAGTCCCGGGCGCACTTGCTCGACGTCCGGGATCGTCCCGCCGGTCCACGCTTCCCGCTGCGCCATGCTGGCAGGGGTCACCACGAATTTCGACACATACCCGAATATAGTTCTGGATCCGAATCGTGTTCTACTGGGAGCCATGAAGCTGAGCCGCGAGATTTCAGGCGATGGCCGCTTCGTCCGGCAGCCGAACCGCTTCACGGAACGGATCGGCCCTCCCGAACCCGGCCGGTACCGGGTCTACGCCTCCTACGCCTGCCCGTGGGCGCAACGCGTGCTGATCGTACGGAAACTGCTGGGCCTGGAGGACCTGCTGGACGTCACGATCGTCGACCCCATCAGGGACGAGAAGGGCTGGCGCATCCCCGGTGGCGACCCGGAGTACCTGTCGGAGCTCTATCACGCGACCGACCCCGGCTACACGGGCCGCTACACCGTCCCCTGCGTCTGGGACACCCGGGACAAGCGCATCGTCACCAACGACTTCCCGCAGATCACCCTCGATCTGGAGACGTCATGGGGCACCGTCCCCAACCTCTATCCCGAGCGCCTGCGTCCCGACATCGACATCATGAACGACCGCCTCTACCACGGCCTCAACAACGCGGTGTACGAGGCGGGCTTCGCCCGTGACCAGCAGGCGTACGAGGAGGCGGTGTCGCGGGTCTTCACCACGCTCGACTTCCTCGAGGTGCGCCTGGCGGAGTCGGACTACCTCTTCGACACCCTCACCGACAGCGACGTGCGCCTCTACACGACGCTGGCCAGGTTCGACAGCGTCTACTACGCGCACTTCAAGTGCTCGGTCCGGCGGCTGATCGACTATCCGGCCCTGTGGGCGTACGCGCGCAGGCTCTACGCCATCCCGGCCTTCCGCGAGACCACCGACTTCGACCAGATCAAGCGTCATTACTACATCACCCAGCCGAACATCAATCCGACCCAGATCGTGCCAGTGGGGCCGGAGCTCGACTGGAGCCTGTAGGCCCCGGCATCCGGACGAACAGCAGGGCCGAGGCCAGCATCACGGTCGCGGCGACGGCCCAGGAGGCGGCCACGCCCGCCTGCGCGGCCAGGGCGCCGAGCGTCAGGTTGCCTAGGATCCCGCCGGACTGCAGGGCCAGCGAGGCCGTCGAGGACACGGTGGTGCGCTCGGCGGCGGTGACCGCGTTGTGCGTCATCTCCAGGCACAGCAGTCCGGCCACGGAGTGCCCGACGAACAGCACGACGTAGGCCACCCCGGCCGTCAGCAGCCCGGCCGCGCCGCCGAGCCCGGCCGTCGCGGCCAGCGCGCCGACCGATAGTGCGGCCAGAACGACACCCGCGATTGCGCCCTTGGCCGAGCCGCCGACCAGCCGTGCCACGCGGGGTGCGAGTGCGCTGCCCGCGGCGCTGCCCGCGAACCCGAGCGCGGCGACCGCGGCGTACGCCATGCTGCCCCGCTCCGCGGTGCCGGCCAGCTCGGCCAGGCGGCCCGGGGTGAGCAGCTCGATGGACATGAGCATCACGCCGCAGCCGGCCGACGCGAGCATGATGCGGCGCAGCACAGGGCCTCGGGCCGCCAGCTGCACGCCGGAGACGACCGTGGCGGGCACCTCGCGCAGCACCCCGCGAAGCGATCGGCGGGCGCGCGCGGTCTCGGTCAGCGCTCCGGCAGGCGCCCCGCCCCCCGGCTCGCTCAGCGCTCCGGCAGGCGACCCGCGTCCCGGCTCGGTCAACGCACCGCCACGCGACCCGCGTCCCGGCTCGGTCAACGCACCACCACGCGACCCGCGTCCCGGCTCAGGCAGCGCGAGCAGCACCACGACCAGCAGGACAGCGGCGGCCAGTGCGCCCACCAGGCTCGGCGCCGCCAACGGGAACATCAGCTCAGGCGGCACCAGGAGCGGCAGGGCGCCACCGGCGAGCACGCCGGCGGCCAGCGACACCGATTCCACCGCGCCGCCCCGGGCCAGCCCAGGCTTGAGGTCGGCGCCGGGCCCTTCGATCCTGTGCAGCGTGTCGACGTACCAGGAGGTGGCGGGTCCGCTGGACAACGCCCTGGCGACGCCCTTGAGCACGCCGCTCACCAGGAACATCCAGAACGTCGTGGCCACGCTCATGAGCACGAGAGCCACGGCCAGGAACGCGGCGGAGGCGGCCAGCACCACACGCCGCCCCACGACGTCGGCCAGCCCACCGGTCGGCAGCTCCAGACCGACGGTGACGATCGAGAACACGGTCACCACCAGGCCGATCTGCGCCAGGCTGAGACCTCTCCCGGCCAGCAGCAGCACCATGGAGGCCATCATGAGCCCGAGGGGCAGCCAGGTGAGGAAGCAGACGAGCAGGTAGCGGCGTAAGACGGAGCGGCGAACGTTCAGGCCCGAGAGCGGTAGCTTGCGTGACCAGCGAGGGCCAAGTGAGCGCGACCATTTAACGCGGGGAGCGGTCACGGGTCCTCCTGTCGTGTGCGCGGAACGGACCCCATCCAGACGTGGACCAGCCTGGCCTCGGGGTCGTCGGCATATCGGGCGGCCAGGTCGAGCAGCAGCGCCTCGGCCTTGTCGTGGAACTCGCGCAACGCGGCCGGCGGCATCTGGAGGATGTAGTCGCTCATTCCTGAGGCGTCCACCCACTCGCGCGGCCAGTCGGCGAGGTCGAACTCCTCCATCACCCGCCCCACCATCTCGACCTGGCGCAGGTGCATGATCCTGACGGCCTCGCGCCCCTCGGCGGTGCCGGACATCTCGACGGCATCCCACGAGGTGTAGCGGTGGCGGGAGCGCCAGCGCCGCTCGCGCCCGTCGCGCTGCTCGTCGTCCTCCTCGATGAAGCCGTATTTGAACAGCTCGCGCAGGTGGTAGCTGGTCGAGCCGGAGCTCTCGCCGACCTTGCGGCCCAGCTCGCTGGCCGTGGCCGGGCCGTCGGTGCGCAGCAGGCCGAGCAGGCGCACCCGCAGCGGGTGGGCGACCACCTTGAGCACTTGCGGATCACTGATCTTGTATTGCTCCTCCACAACGCCAACCCTAGACCGCAAAGACAATTTTGCAAAGAGAATTTGGCGATACTGCCGGGCTCATAAACTGAGCGGCGTGCTTGATGACATCTGGGTGGACGACGCCGTCTTCGAACTACGTCCCGACTTCGCGGTCCTGGTCATGACCGCGCACGGGCTCCACAACGGGCCGACCGACGACCGCTCCCGCGCCTGGCTGGCGGCGGCCTCCGAGTGCGAGGTGCAGAGCGTGAAGATCGAGGCGTGGAAGGAGGCCTACCGCGCGTTCGGGGCCAAGCCGCAGCGGACCCGGCCCTCGGTCGACGCCCTCACCCGGCGCATGCCGCTGCCGGAGATCAACCGGGCCGTGGACGCGTACAACTCGATCAGTGTGAAGCACGCGCTGCCAATCGGCGGCGAGGACCTCGACCGATACGTCGGCCCGGCGCGACTGGTCAGGGCCGCCGGCGACGAGGCGTCGGAGGAGGCCCTCGGCACGCCGGAGCCGGGCGAGGTGATCTGGCGCGACGACGTCGGCGTCACCTGCCGCCGCTGGAACTGGCGTCAGGTGGTGCGCACGCGCCTCACCGAGGAGACCACGAACGCGATCTTCCTGCTGGAGCGGCTGGAGCCGATGTCGGTGGAGGAGCTCAAGGAGGCCGGCGAGGAGCTCGCCGATCTTCTGTCCCAGTTGTCCCCTGGGGTGCGGATCGCTAGCAGACTGCTGTCCAGTGGGAAATAAACCCGATGTCCTAGTGTTGATACCAAACAGCAACAAACGCGGCACCACCTGGATTGACGAGGGGGTCGTGACCTCTTTGCGCGGTCTTGAGAGGATCGTGCGAGGCGGCACGGGCTCCCGGGCGCATGCTGCCGGTCCGGGCGAGTAGCCTTGGACAGGTTCTCTAACATCAACGCCGATCTGCGGAAGAGGGCGATTTCCGCCGTGTCGTCTGAGTCGTCGCGGGCAAACCCGCTGGCAAGCTTTGGACAGAACGAGTGGCTTGTCGACGAGCTCTATCAGAAGTACCTCCAGGACCCCGAGTCGGTCGACAAGGCCTGGTGGAACTTCTTCGCTGACTACAACCCTGATTACGGACCGGGCCGTACCCCGGTCAAAGAAGCGGCGAACGGCACTGTGACCGCCCCCGCTCCCACCCCGGCGCCCCCCAAGGCGCCACCGGCGGCCGAGAAGCCGAAGCAGCCTGCCACTCCGGTCCCCAAGGACGCCGAAGAGGTCAAGCTGCGCGGCGCCGCGGCCCGCACGGCGGCCAACATGGACCTGTCGCTGTCGGTGCCGACCGCGACGAGTGTGCGAGCCATCCCGGCGAAGCTGCTCATCGACAACCGCATTGTGATCAACAATCACCTCAAGCGGGGTCGTGGCGGCAAGGTCTCCTTCACGCACCTGATCGGTTTCGCGATCGTCAAGGCGCTGAAGGCCATGCCGGAGATGAACTACTCCTTCGCGGAGGTCGACGGCAAGCCGACGCTGGTCAAGCCCGCGCACGTGGGCTTCGGTCTGGCGATCGACGTGCAGAAGAGCAACGGCGAGCGCCAGCTCCTCGTGCCCTCGATCAAGGGCGCCGAGGAGATGGACTTCCGGCAGTTCTGGATGGCCTACGAGGACGTCGTCCGCAAGGCCCGCGCGGGCAAGCTGGGCGTCGACGACTTCGCCGGCACCACGATCTCGCTGACCAACCCGGGCACCATTGGCACGGTGCACTCGGTGCCCCGTCTGATGCCGGGGCAGGGCACGATCATCGGCGTCGGCGCGATGGAATACCCGGCCGAATACCAGGGCGCCTCGCCCGACACGCTGTCGCGGCTGGCCGTCTCCAAGGTCATGACGCTGACCAGCACCTACGACCACCGGATCATCCAGGGCGCCCAGTCGGGCGACTTCCTGCGCCAGATCCACCGGCTGCTGCTCGGCGAGGACGGCTTCTACGACGAGATCTTCGAGGCGCTGCGGATCCCCTACGAGCCGGTCCGCTGGGTCCAGGACATCTCCGCCACCCACGACGACGACGTGGCCAAGTCAGCCCGCGTGATCGAGCTGATCCACGCCTACCGGGTGCGCGGCCACCTCATGGCCGAGACCGACCCGCTGGAGTACAAGCAGCGCAAGCACCCCGACCTCGATATCCAGTCGCACGGCCTGACGCTGTGGGACCTGGAGCGCGAGTTCGCCACCGGCGGCTTCGGCGGCAAGCCGCTGATGAAGCTGCGTGACATCCTGGGCGTGCTGCGTGACTCCTACTGCCGCACGGTCGGCATCGAGTACATGCACATCCAGAACCCCGAAGAGCGGGCCTGGATCCAGGCGCGGGTGGAAAAGGCGCACAAGTCGCCCGAGCGTGACGAGCAGCTCAACATCCTCTCGCGGCTCAACACCGCCGAGGCGTTCGAGACGTTCCTGCAGACGAAGTTCGTCGGCCAGAAGCGCTTCTCGCTGGAGGGCGGCGAGTCCCTGATCCCGCTGCTCGACTCGGTGATCAGCGACGCCGCCGACGAGGGCCTCGACGAGGTCGTCATGGGCATGGCCCACCGCGGCCGGCTCAACGTGCTGGCCAACATCGTGGGCAAGTCCTACGCCCAGATCTTCGGCGAGTTCGAGGGCAACATCGACCCGCGCACCGCGCACGGCTCCGGTGACGTGAAGTATCACCTCGGCGCGACCGGCGAGTTCACCTCGCCGAGCGGCAACACGATCTCCGCGTCCGTGGTCGCCAACCCCTCCCACCTGGAGGCGGTCGACCCGGTGCTCGAGGGCGTCGTCCGCGCCAAGCAGGACCTCATCGAGCGCGGTGAGGAGGGCTTCACCGTCCTGCCCGTGCTCATCCACGGCGACGCGGCCTTCGCCGGCCAGGGCGTCGTGGCCGAGACGCTCAACCTGTCGCAGCTGCGCGGCTACCGCACCGGCGGCACCGTGCACGTGGTGGTCAACAACCAGGTCGGCTTCACGACCTCGCCCGCCTCGTCCCGCTCGTCGGTCTACGCCACCGACGTGGCGCGGATGATCCAGGCGCCGATCTTCCACGTCAACGGCGACGACCCCGAGCAGGTGGTCCGCGTGGGCCGGCTGGCCTACGAATACCGCCAGGCGTTCCGCAAGGACGTGGTCATCGACCTGATCTGCTACCGCCGCCGCGGCCACAACGAGGGCGACAACCCCGCCTTCACCCAGCCGCTGATGTACGACCTCATCGACGCCAAGCGCTCGACCCGCAAGCTCTACACCGAGGCGCTGATCGGCCGGGGCGACATCACGGTCGAGGAGGCCGAGTCCGCGCTGCGCGACTACCAGGCCAAGCTGGAGCAGGCGTTCACCGAGGTCCGCGAGGCGGCCAAGAAGCCGGCGGAGGCGGCCGCGATGCGGGTGCCGCCGACCGAGGTCGTCAAGTGGTCGCACGACGACACGCCGACCGCGATCAGCGACGAGACGCTCAAGCGCATCGTCGACACCCAGCTCAACCTGCCCGATGGCTTCACGCCGCACCCGCGCCTGGCGCCGGTGCTGCAGCGCCGCGGCCAGATGGTCGAGCAGGACGCGATCGACTGGGCGATGGGCGAGACGCTGGCGTTCGGCTCGCTGCTGATGGACGGCCACCCGGTGCGGCTGGTCGGCCAGGACTCGCGGCGCGGCACGTTCACCCAGCGCCACGCGGTGCTGGTGGACCGGATGACCGGCGCCGACCACACCCCGCTGAAGGCGTTCAACCAGGGCACCACGAAGCTCTACGTCTACGACTCGCTGCTCAGCGAGTTCGCGGCGCTCGGCTTCGAATACGGCTACAGCGTCGTCCGCCCGGACGCCCTGGTCCTCTGGGAGGCGCAGTTCGGCGACTTCGTCAACGGCGCCCAGACGATCATCGACGAGTTCATCTCGTCGGGCGAGCAGAAGTGGGGGCAGAAGTCCTCGGTCGTGCTGCTGCTGCCGCACGGCTTCGAGGGCCAGGGCCCCGACCACTCCTCGGCCCGCATCGAGCGGTTCCTGCAGGTCTGCGCGCTCGACAACATGACGGTCGCGCAGCCCACCACGCCGGCCAACTACTTCCACCTGCTGCGCTGGCAGGTGGAGTCCAACCGGCACAAGCCGCTGGTGGTCTTCACGCCGAAGTGGCTGCTGCGCCACAAGGCGGCCACCTCCAAGGCGTCCGACTTCACCTCGGGCACCTTCCAGCCGGTCCTCGGCGACACCACCGTCGACCCGGCCAAGGTGACCAAGGTCGTCCTCACCTCCGGCAAGCTCTACTACGAGCTGGCCGCGCAGCGTGACAAGACGGGCCGCGACGACGTCGCCCTCGTCCGGCTGGAGCGGCTCTACCCGTTCCCGGCGGAGGAGCTGCAGGCCGAGCTGGGCCGCTACGGCGCGCAGGTGGAGCTGATCTGGGCGCAGGACGAGCCGGCCAACATGGGGCCGTGGCCCTACCTGACGCTGAAGCTGGCCGAGGACCCGCAGACGCTGGGCGGCCGGCCGGTGCGGCGGGTGTCGCGCACGCCCAACAGCTCACCGGCGACGGGCTCGCACCACGGCCACGACACCGAGCTGCAGGAGATCCTCCAGCAGGTGTACGGCTGACGAGCCAGACAGCCAACTGCTAAATTGGCAGTTGTTAGCAGCTAATTAGCAGCTAACAACTGCCAATTTTAGTAGGTGGTCTGTGCGCCAGCCTCAGAAACCGCCACCGTGGCGGGAGCTTTGGCTCGAAGCCGACAGTCTCTGGCTGCTGTCAGCAGTCGATTCCATGGAGCGCTACCTGCCCTGGGACGAGGTTCGCCGTCGCACGCCGCCGACCGGTCTGACACACAAGCAGTGGTGGCTCGGCCTCAAGATGGCACGGCTCGGCATGCGACGGGATCTCCCCCTGGCGGACTCGGCCGGCGCGCCCTTCACCTACGCACTGCCGGATGAGGTGCTACGGGGCCTGGAGGCGCTCAACCGCGACCTGAGCGGCCGGATCGGCACGCCGGAGCCCGTTGCCAACCCGCTGACCCGCGACCGCTATCTCATCAGCTCACTGATCGAAGAGGCCATCACGTCCAGCCAGCTCGAAGGTGCCGCGACCACGTACATGGTCGCCAAGGACATGCTGCGCAGTGGCCGCAAGCCGCAGACGGTCGACGAGCTCATGATCCGCAACAACTACCTCGTCATGCGCCGCATGGGCGAGCTGCGCAACGAGCCCCTGACGCCTGCTCTCATCTGCGACATCCAGCGCATGGTCACCGAAGGCACCCTGCACAATCCGGCCGCCGCGGGTCGCTTTCAGCTGCCGGGCGAGAAACGAGTCGTGGTCGCCGACACCTACGGCGAGATCCTGCACGAGCCTCCCCCCGCCGAGGAACTGCCGGAGCGGATTCAACGATTGTGCGACTTCGCCAACGGCAACTCGCGCACCACGTACGTGCCTCCGGTGATCAGGGCTGTGGCGGTGCATTTCATGCTGGCCTACGACCATCCGTTCGAAGACGGCAACGGGAGGACGGCACGCGCGCTGTTCTACTGGTCGATGCTCAACCAGGGCTATTGGCTCACCGAGTTCATCTCGATCTCCCGGATCCTGAAGAACTCACCCGCCCGCTACGGCCGCAGCTTCCTGCACGTCGAGCAGGACGAGAACGACCTCACCTACTTCGTCATCCACCAGCTCGACGTCCTACGCCGCGCCATCGACGACCTGCATGCCTACCTCGACAAAAAGATCGCCGAGACCCGCGAGGTCCAGGCCTATCTGGCCCGCGCCCGCAAGGAGGCCTTCAACGCCCGCCAGATCGCCCTTCTGGCGCATGCCGCGGACCATCCGAGTGCCGAGTACACCGTGGCTTCCCACGCCGCCGGCCACCAAATCGTGCTCCAGACGGCCAGAACCGACCTGCGCGAGCTGGAGCACCGCGGGCTACTCACTAAAGTCAGACGAGGGCGCGCCGATGCCTGGATACCGGTCGGCGACCTGGCGTCACGGCTGCGTACGGACTGAATGGAGCACGATGTACTTCACCGATCGGGGGATCGAGGAGCTGGTCGAACGGCGGGGCGAGGAAGAGGTCAGCCTGCTGTGGCTGGGTGAGCGGCTGCGCGAGTTCGTGGACCTCAACCCCGAGTTCGAGATCCCGGTCGAGCGGCTGGCCACGTGGCTGGCGCGGCTCGACGACGAGGACGACGAGTAACCCCGCGATAGACGCGATACATCTTGAGTTTTGGCTAGACGCGACATATCGTGTCTTACATAGGGATGTGTCGCCAGGAGGGCGGGGATCATGCAGCAGTGGACGATCGAGGCACCGGAACAGCTGACGTTCGGCCCAGTGGAGTCGCTCGACGTGCGGATCGTCGCCGGGCGGCTGGACGTGCTGGCCAGCGAGGGCCCGCCCACTCTGGAGGTCGCCGAGTTCGAGTCGGCCTCGCCGCTGATGGTGACCTATGACGAGGACGCCAAGGAGCTCATCGTCGCGTACAAGGACCTCACCTGGGACGGCCTGCTCGGCTGGCTGCGGCGCGACCGGCGCAGGACGGTCCTGACGATCACTGTGCCGAAGGGCTGTAGCGTCAACGCCGGGGTGGTGTCCGCGCCCGCCGTGGTGGCCGGGTTCGAGAAGATGACCCAGGTGAGGAGCGTGAGCGCGGAGATCGTGCTGGACGGGGTCAGCGGCGACGTCAGCGCCACGACCGTCTCGGGCGCGGTCGAAAGCCGGGCGATGGCCGGCGATCTGGCGTTCAAGAGCGTCTCAGGAGATCTGACCGTGGCCGACGGCACGCCGCGCCGGCTGCGGGCGAACACCGTCTCCGGCCGCATCACCGCGGATCTCGCGCTGCAACCCACGGGTCATGTCACGCTCAACAGCGTCTCCGGTGACATCCTGGTCAGACTGCCAGAGAACGCGGACGCGGACGTCAGGGTGCGTTCCACGTCCGGCAGGCTCGTGAGCACGTTCGAGGAATTGTCCACCATGAGCAGCCCAGGCACGAAAACGATGTCGGGGCGGCTGGGCGGCGGCATGGCCTCGGTGTCGGCGATCACGGTCTCCGGTGAGGTCACGCTGCTCAAGGGAGAGAAGGAATGAGCCCTGTATTCGGTCACGGCCGGCTCCGGCTGTACCTGCTCAAGCTGCTGGAGGAGAGCCCGCGCCACGGTTACGAGGTGATCAGGCTGCTCCAGGACCGCTTCCTCGGCGTCTACTCGCCCTCTCCCGGCACGATCTACCCGCGCCTTGCCCGCCTGGAGGAGGAGGGCCTGGTGACGCATGAGGTGGTCGCGGGCAAGAAGGTGTTCTCGATCGCCGACAAGGGCCGCGACGAGCTGAACGCCCGCCTCGACGAGCTCGACGACCTGGAGCAGGAGATCTCCGCCTCGGTTCGCGACATCGCCCGCGAGGTCAAGGAGGACGTCCGCGACACGGTCAGGTCCCTGCGCGACGAGCTGACGCGGATGGCCAAGGACGTGCGCACCGGCGCCAAAGAGGACAACAGGCGGCTCAGGCAGCAGCAGAAGGAGGACCTCAAGCGGCTGCGGGAGCAGCAGAAGCGGCAGTGGACCGAGCACGCCTACCAGTGGCAGGGGCAGGGTGAGCGGCTGGCCGGCGAGTGGCGCAGGATCTGGACGGAGGTCTGGGCCACACTCGGCGGCGAGGCGCCCAGCCGCGCCGATCTCGATGCCGAGCTGGGCGAGCTGCTGGCCGACTTCGTCGCCCAGGCCCGGCAGGAGGCCTCGCAGGCCCGGCTGACGCCGGAGATGCTGGCCGAGCTGCGTCAGACGCTCGACGACGCCGGCCGCCGCATCCGCGACATCCTCGAGCCCTGACCTGACCCCGCGCGCTACGCGGAGCGGAGCTGGCGCTCAAGGCGGCGGGAGATCCGCGCGGCCTTGCGCGCGTGGTAGGCGATCGGCATATAGCGCAGGCGTTCGGGCAGGCGCGGCGTCAGCACCGCCACCGCGTGCCCGAGATGCCGCAGCCGCCGCTCCTCCCGGGCCGTCCATCGCAGCCCCAGCTTCGCGCGTACGGCCGGCGGCAGGGTGCCGACGGTCACGAAGTGGTTGAACTCCCCCGACCCCACCCCCACAGGCGTCCAGAGCCGGCGCAGCGGCCTGGGCAGCCCTGGAGGCGCCGGGGTGCCGCGCAGGACCGACAACACCTCCAGCGCGGTCGGGTGGGCCTCCAGCCGGTTGGCCACCATGTCGTCGAAGTACTGCCAGAACGCGTCCAGGTCGGCCGGCATCTCCCGCTCGGGCACCTTCAGGATGGCCCCGAGCTGCCGCGACTCGGCGTAGAAGCGGCGTTCCTGCGCAACGGTGAGGGGCGTGCCGAAAGAGCGGTTGAGCGCGATGAAGCGCTCGAACAACGACAGGTGCACCCACGCCCACGCCTCGCCGTTCAGCGCGTGGTAGGGCCGGCCCTGCTCGTCCACGCCGCCGATCGTGCTGTGCATCCGCCGGAGCCGCTCGCCCTCGGCCGGCCCGTCGCCGTACACCCATTTCTGCACGGACTCCAGCGTGCGAGTGAGCCGCCCCCACGGGTCGTCCTTGTAGGTGGAGTGCTCGGCCACGGCCGCGCCGACCGCCGGATGCATCGTCTGCAGCACCAGCGCGCTTCCGGCGACCAGCAGATTCCGGTATTCGCCCGCAGTGTCCCAGTGCATCGAACCCGGGCCGAAGGGCTCAACGTCCATGATGGCGGCCTCCCGGTTGATCCAACCTCATTTCCTTCTATCACCCAGGAGGCCAGAAGTAACCCTTCACTTATTCACACCGCGAAAACGATCTTTCCGAAGATCTCCCCTTCCTCCATCGCGGCGAACCCGTCCCGCGCCTGCGCGAGCGGCAGCGTCCGGTCGATCTGGGGCCGCAGCCCGGTCTGCTCCAGGAACACGGCCAGGCGCTGGAGCTGGTCACGCGTCCCCATCGTGGACCCGACCACCGACAGCTGCAGGAAGAAGACCCGGTTGAGGTCTGCGGACGGGACCGCGCCGCTGGTGGCGCCGCTGACGACGATGCGCCCGCCGGGCTTGAGCGACCTGAGCGAGTGGTCCCAGGTGGCCTGGCCGACGGTCTCCATGACCGCGTCCACCCGCTCGGGCAGCCGCGCGCCGGTCTCGAACGCCTGGTCGGCGCCGAGCTGGAGCGCACGATCGCGTTTGCCCTCTGAGCGGCTGGTGGCCCAGACCCGGTAGCCGCCGGCCCGGCCGAGCGCGATCAGCGCGGTGGCGACGCCCCCGCCGGCGCCCTGCACCAGCACGGTGGAGCCCGGCTCAAGGCCGGCCTTGTCGAACAACATGCGGTACGCGGTCAGCCACGCCGTCGGCAGGCACGCGGCCTCCTCGAAGCTGAGCGCGGACGGCTTGGGCACGAGGTTGCGGCGCGGCACGGCCACCCGCTCGGCGAAGGTGCCGTCGTACACCTCCGACAGCAGCGTGCGCTTGGGATCGAGCGTCTCGTCCGCGCCCGTGCCGATCACGGAGTGCACGATGACCTCGTTGCCGTCCTCGTCCACCCCGGCGGCGTCGCAGCCGAGCACGATCGGCAGCCGGTCCTGCTTGATGCCGACGCCTTTGAGCGTCCACAGGTCGTGGTGGTTGAGCGCGGCCGCCCGCACGGAGACGGTCGTCCATCCGTCCGGTGCCTTGGGCTCCGGGTGCTCCCCGAGCGTGAGTCCGGCGAGCGGGTTGTCGGGATCGGTCTGTGTGGCGGTTACGGCGAACATGGCCGCACCTTACTAAGCGAACGTGGCCGCGCCTTACTGGGAGGGCCGTCCCTTTACCGTGACCCGAATCCCCTCGATCGCCATCTGCCTGAACCGGGCCGGCCCTGTGACGGCGACCAGCACGTCGCCCCGGCAGACCGACTCGGCCGGCCGCCCACGCCCATCGATCACGTTGGGCACCCTGGACTTCTTCGCGCATCCGGGGGTGGGCACGAGCGCGATCATCTCGCTCGCCCCGCCGCCGAACCACAGCTGCGGCCCGACCGGATCTCCCTGAGCGGTCTCGCCCGGTTCGGCCAGCCGCACCGTCCCGCCGGCCGACAACACCAGATAGCCGCCCTTGGTCACCGTCCCTTTCAGGCTCCGCGCGACGGCGAGCCGCTGTTCGAAGGCCAGCCCCTGCGCTCGGTCGTACATCGCCATCCGCCACTTCTCGAACGCGAACAGCAGCACCTGCCCATTGGAGCCGCTGCCCGCCTGGCGCGGCCAGAGCGTGACGTTGGACGCGTAGTTCCTGATCGGCTGCCCACCCCGGGTGATCTCGACTTCCCCGCCGTAGGGAGCCACTAACTGCCGGTAGCTCCCGTCGATCCACACACCTTGGAACGGCCGCGACCCCATCCCGGCCAGCTCCAACTCGGCCGGGTAACGCACTTCGGCCCGGACCCCGTGCGGGAACACCACCTCGATGACCTCGTCGCCGCCCTTGGCCGCCCTGGACGGGACTTGAAGGACGTTCGGCGGACTGTCGAGCCTGGTCAGGGACCTGATCGGCTCGGGGGTGGGTTGAGTCGGGAGGAGCGGCTCGGGGTCCCGGCTGGCGATCAGGCCGATGACGGGGACGGCCAGGACCGCCACCACGACGACCAGCCCGATCCACCGGCGGCGGCCGCTCTGGCCCGCCTCGATGACGTCGAACTGGTCAACCACCGGCGTTCCTTGCCGAGTAGTGCGGCTTGCGCCCCTCGTCTCCAGTTCAGTTGAGCGGCGACCGCCAGCGCAAGCCCTCGAACCTGGCGAAGTCCTTGTCGCAGGTTACGAATTCACAACCGTGCTCGATGGCTAGTGCGGCGAGGTAGGCGTCAGGGATGAGCTTGCCGCGCGCGTCGGCCTTGCGGCACAGCTTGACGAAGATCTCCCAGTGGCGCGGACCGGCGTGCACCACGACGGCGTGTGGCTGATGCCGGACGGTGTCGGCGAACTTCCGCGCTTCGTCGAACGAAGTGGCAGCGGGAATGCGCGGATTGGTGGCCACGCGAATGAAGCCGTTGAGCGCGAAGTCGCTGACGGCATAGGCCTCATCACCCTGCAGGAGCTCCGTGACCACGGCAAGGCACTGCTCGTGATGATCGGCATCCCGCCGCTGTGCGTTGACGAACACGTTCGTGTCAAGCATCCTCATGGCCGGCCCCCAGCACATGCTCGACGAAGTCCTGGTCGTCGAGCTCCTTGAGCTCGGCCCAGATCAGCTTCGGACCGTGGGGGTCCCCGGAGAGCGGGAGGTTGATCGGGGGCCGTTCCGCGACATCGGCGGAGCGGTGAATGAGTTGCCGCAAGGCGTCCTCCATCACTGAGTTGAGACTGCGTCCTTTTCGCGCCGCGTACGCCTTCGCCTCGTTGAGGAGCTGCTCGTCGATGCGCACCGTTGTCCTCCGCATGACTCCAGCGTCCGCGCGTGACATCAAAATGTCAACCCGGAGCGTAGCCGAACAGTCACTCGATTGACGACTACTTTACGTCACCACGCAGCCACATTGACCTTCCCGTCCGTCGTCAGCCGCACCTCCTCCCCCACCAACTCCCGGCCCTCGGCATCCGCCAGCAGCTCAGACCGCTCCACCACCGCATGCGCCCGCCCGCCACCACCAGGCAGATCCACCACGAAGATCCCCCTCTCGGCACCGCCGTCCCGCCCGTGCGCCACCGTGTACCCCGCGACCACGGCCGGCCCCTCGTAGGCGCCCACGATCGGCACCCCCTTGGCCACGAACACCGGCGCCGCGTCCCCCAGCCGCCCGCCCGGCTCGCTCGACCACACCGCGTACGTGTGCTTGGTCAGGTGCATCCCCACCCCGGTCACCAGCCCGTGCCCCGACTGCGCCCGCAGCAGCCCCGCCATCGTGGCGGTCGAGTGCAGGACGTAGTCGCTGGCCGGCCCGCCCGCGTACGGCAGCCCACCGGTCACCGTCAGCCCGCGCCGCTCCAGCGGATCGAGCCCTATCGCGTCGCACGCCTGCCGCAACGCGATCGCGAAGCAGCTATAGAGGTCGATCGCATCCATATCGCCGAGCCCCAGCCCCGCCCGCTCGAAGGCGGCCTCCGCGACCCGCGGGATGGCCTGGGAGGCGCCGAGCACGGGCCGCGCGGCCACCTCCCACGTGTCCTCCCCGTACGCCCACCCCCGCAGATACACCCGCTGCTCCGTGGGCACGCCGAGCCGGTCGGCCAGCCGCGTGCTGGCCAGGACGACCGCCGCCGCCTGGTCCACTTCCAGCACGGCCACGGTGCTCCTGGTGTAGGGCCAGCCGACGAAACGATCGCCGCGCGCGAGCTCCGACGGCGTGCGGACGGTCCGGCGCCACGCGTGCGGGTTCGCGGCGGCCACCTCGGTCATCGGCGCCATCATCCGCCCCCGGTCGCGCATCTCCTCCTCGATGGAGATCCGGAGCGCCGCCCGCCGCGCCGTCTCCATGATCGCGTACGTGTGCACCGGCAGGAACAGCCCGTGCGCCAGCTCGGCGGGATGCGGCGGGCGCTCCCACCCGTAAGGCGGCTTGGGGTCGGCAGGATGGCTCCACGGCACGTGCTCGCCCGCCAGCCGGTACGCCCGCCGCGTGGCCAGCGCCTCGGCCCCCGCCACGAGCGCCGAGTCGAACTCCCCCGCCGCGATCCCGGCCGCCGCCGCCCCGATGAGCAGCTGCGGAGCCGTACCGCTGACCTTGGAGTACGCCCGGTGGCGGGGCGTGGTGCCGAGGCGCTCGGCGAGGCGGCCGACCGGTGAGTCGTACTGCCAGGAGTCGCTGTAAACGATCTGGATCGAGTCGAGCCGCTCCACGGGAAGCCGGGCGTCGGCGGCGGCCGCGCGGGCGACCGCCTCCCACAGGTCGAGCGGCTCAGGACCGGGCTGCTCGCGAATGGTGCGTTGCGCGATGCCGATGAGACAGGGGGTGCGTGGATCCATGACTCCATTCAACCAGAACAACATTCGGTAGATAAGAAGTGGCCTTTGATAATTAGCGTTACCACTGTTACATAGGGCGATTTCGCACCCGCTGCGACCTGCGGAAATGCTTTCTCGTCATACATGCGATTTCGCTATTTCTATAACGGAATGGAACCGGGCCATGCTTTTTCACGTCGTTTCCTGGCCGCCCGCTCGCGCCATTCATTAACGTTCCGATCGTTTTCCTGGCCCACCGGGGCGCAGTACCCCGCTCTGGGCCGCCGAGAACTGAGAGGAGCTCCATGTTTTCCCGAGCAAGGCGCATCGCGATCCCACTGGCCGGCCTCATGGCCATCGGGCTGGCCGCGGGACCCCTTAGCGGCGCCGCGGCGAGCGCGACGGCACCCTCCGACGTGATCTCCAAGAACGCCGCCACCCCCGCAGAGCAGGCGATCCAGTTCTGGACGCCCGACCGCATCAAGCTGGCCTCCGACCACGACGACGGCCTGGACCTGTCCTCGAAGGGCGTCAAGGGCAGCAACGACACCCCCGACGGCCCTCCCGGCTCCGTGCCGCCGATCGGCGAGGAGAAGACGAAGGCCAAGAAGAGCAAGCACGTCAACCTGCCGAACACCGTCGGCCGCGTTTTCTTCACGCTGCCGAAGGCCGACCCGCGTAACCCGAAGAACTGGCGTTACTGCTCGGCCAGCTCGGTGCAGAGCAAGTACCGCAACCTCGTGGCGACCTCCGGCCACTGCGTGTACGACACCAGCAAGAACACCTTCTACGACAACTGGATCTTCATTCCGTCGTACTGGGACGGCGACAAGGTCTGGGAGGGCAAGGCGCCCTACGGCATTTACGCCGCCAAGACGTTCAACGCGCACGACGACTTCGTGGTGAAGGAGGACTACGACTTCGACTACGCGTTCGTCAACGTCTACAACGGCATCAAGGTCAAGTGGGAGAAGGTCAACGGCCGGTGGCAGTGGACGGTCAAGAACGCCGGCCGGCTCGGTGACAACGTCGGCGGCCAGGGCTTCACCTGGAACCGGAGCACCAAGCTGAACGTGTTCTCCTTCGGCTACCCGGCAGGCGAGCACCCCGACGGCGACAAGCCGTACACCGGCCGCACGATGAAGTTCTGCTACGGCAAGACCAAGCCGATGCCCGAGGCCAGGAAGTACAACCTGCAGGAGCACATCGGGTTCAAGTGCTCCTTCACCGCCGGAGCCAGCGGCGGACCGTTCCTCTACAACTACAAGAGCGCGTCGCGCACCGGCTACCTCGTCGGCGTGAACAGCGTCGCGTGGGACACCGACGGCAACGACCGCTACGACCACATCTCGTCGCCTTACTTCAACGGCGACACGTACAAGGTCTACAAGGCCGCCGCCAACCGGTGGACCGGCAACATGCCGTGACGAGTTGGCACCCTGGGCCCCGGGTCCCGTACGGGATCCCGGGGCCTTCCCCTTCGCGGTTCCCCGGCCATTCCATGAGCAATTCGAGCTCCGCTCTCACCCCTGTTGACCTGCGGCGATGATCGTCTTTGCTGATCATTTGGTGGTATCCTGAGTGGTCCGCTGACGGAGTGCTTATAGTTCACAAGGGACCCTAGATCAGGTAACGAATCTCTATCCGAGCTGCAATACCCTCTGTACATCTGGAAAAATCCACCCTTACGGCCCCAAAGAAAGGTATTCGATGATCTCCCGGGCAAGGCACGTGGTGGCGGCTGCGCTGAGCAGCGCGCTGCTGACGCTGCCTGCCTTCACGGGAGCCGCCCACGCGGGGCCCGCCGCCGCGTCCGTCGGGGCCACGTCTGCCGGGGCCGCGTCCGCCGGGGCCACGTCTGCCGGGGCCGCGTCCGCCGGGGCCGCACCCACCGCCGCCGTCTCCTCCGTCCCGCTGGCCAAGACCGCGGCGGACGTCCAGAGGGTCGCCGACTACTGGAAGCCGGACAGGCTCAAGAAGGCCGACAGCTACAGCCCCGCCACGCCGGGCGCCGCCGCCTCCCCGACCAGCTCCGCCGCCGCGTCCGCCGCCGGCCCCGCCGCGCCGCTCGCCGTGTCCGCCAAGCGCACCTCCGCCGCACAGGCCGCCGCGCCCGCGATGCCGCGCAAGAGCAAGGTCGCCAGCACCATGGGCAAGGTCTACTTCAAGTTCGGGGAGAAGGAATACTGGTGCTCCGCCAGCGCGGTCGCGGCCAAGAACCGCAGCGTGGTCTCCACCGCCGGGCACTGCGCGTACGACCCGCGGCAGGCCAAGCCGTCCGAATACTGGATCTTCGTCCCTAACCCCGGCCCCAACGGCGAGACGCCGGCCGGCATCTACGTGGGCTCGTCGATCAACATGCACGAGGACTGGGCGGGCAAGGGCGACTACGACTTCGACTACGCGTTCGTGACCGTGCACCGCGGCTTCACCTGGGCGGCCAAGAACGGCCAATACGTGATGGAGGACGTGGGCAGGCTCCAGGACAACGTGGGCGGCCTGGGGCTCGAGCTGAACAAGAAGCCGGCCACGTACACGGTGGCCGCGTTCGGCTATCCCGCCGGCGCCCAGCCCGACGGCACCCACCCCTACGACGGCACGAAGCTGCGCGTGTGCCGCGAGGGCCCGACCCGCTGGACCGTGGCCCCCAGCCTCGACCTGCAGAAGGGCGTGCAGCTCCAAGCCTGCGACTTCAGCCCCGGCGCGAGCGGCGGCCCATGGGTGATCGGCTACGACAAGGACCGCAGGATCGGCAGCCTGAACGGCGTCAACAGCCTGACCTGGAACAGGGACGCCAAGGGCCTGTACGACGCGGTGTCCTCCCCGCACTTCGACAGCGTCACGGGCGAGGTCTACCGACGCGCCGCCGCACAGTCCACTCCGGGAAATGTGACCTAAGTCATACGCAACGGCTCGGTCACTGCACGTGATCAGCCCAGACCTTGATCTCAGAACGGTCACGACGGGTGTTTGGAACGATGACAGCCCCGACCGGAAATTCACATGACCAGAGTCAAGGTAGTAAGTTCCCCGCTGACTGTTTGCTCGCGCTTTGCTGAGGTTTGGGGTGCATGAGACGCCCCAGGTCAGCGCAACCTGGAGTTACCTTGAAGCGAATCCTTCTTCCCACCGGTGGTGCCGTTCTGGTCACCGGTCTGCTCGCGGCCGGTCTGACCGGCACCGCGCAGGCCGAGCCTGACGTCGCCCATGACCCCATGGCCCGCAACACGTCCGAAGCCGCCTCCGTCGCCTCCTTCTGGCTGGCGTCGAACGGCGCCGCTCTTCGCGCCGCGACGCAGTACACCTGGGACTCGAACGAGGTGCGGAAGGTCGTCTCCAAGGGCAGCGCCGACCCCGACGGCCGGCCCGGCACCACGGCCCCGACCGGTGAGACGAAGTCCACCGCTCGGGCCCAGAACGTCAACCTGCCGAAGAGCATCGGCAAGGTCTTCTTCGTCGACGCCTCCGGCAAGTTCCGCTGGTGCTCGGCCACCTCCATCCAGTCGAACTACCGCAACCTGGTCGCCACCGCGGGCCACTGCGTGTACGACACGGACAAGGACACGGCGCTCCTGGACAACTGGGTCTTCGTGCCCGGCTACTACAAGGGCAGGGCCCCGTGGGGCATCTACGTGGGCAAGCAGGCCTTCACGCACTACGACTTCGACGTCTATGAGGACTACGACCGCGACTACGCGTTCGTCGCCGTCTACAACGGCATCCTCTTCAACGGCGTCAAGCAGGTGGACCGCAGGGACTTCGAGCGCTTCACCGGCCCCAAGCGCCGCTGGGACGGCCACTACTACATCCTGCTGTCGAAGGACGCAGGGCGCCTCGGCGACAACGTCGGCGGCCAGGGCTTCGCCTGGAACCAGCCCACCGGCAAGGCCGTCCGCGCCTTCGGCTACCCGGCGGCCCCGCAGCCCGACGGCGACAAGCCGTACAGCGGCGTGACGCCGAAGCACTGCTACGGCAAGACCACCGCCAAGATGGTCGGCGCCCCGTGGCTCAAGATCGAGGAGCACATCGGCCTCAAGTGCGCCGTGACCCCCGGTTTCGACGGCGGCTCGTGGCTCCTGAACTACAGCAACGGCAAGCGCCTGGGCTACGTCAACGGCGTGACCAGCACCTTCGCCGACCAGGACGGGAACGACCGCGTGGACTACATCACGTCGCCGTACTTCGACGGCGACACGGCTGCGGTGTACAACGCTGCCAAGAACGTGTGGTCCGGCAAGATCGTCGGCCCGAACGGCGAACTGTACAAGTAAGCCCTGCCAGGGGAAAAGGCGAGGGCCCGGCGGCACAGGCCGGGCCCTCGCCTTGGCTTCCCCCACTGCAAGGCCTTCCGCCAGGGGCGCTTCGCGCCTCGGGGAGCTCCAGACCACGCTTCCCAAGGGGGCTCCGCCCCGCGCTCCCCGCTCCTGAACCGTCGTAGATCTAGTATCCCCTTGCCTGTCGACTAGCCCCCGGCAGCACATACTCGCCTGGTTAAATGGGCTTTACCGCTGCTCGATACCTCATGTCGCAGACAGCGGCAAGATCGGCCTGCGCAGTAAGCACTACATCGGTCACACTGGAGACATGGACGGCAGAGGATACGGGGCACTCCGGCCATACGTGGTTCCCGCCACGTTGGAAGAGCTCACCGGACCAACCACGGGCGTCATCACGCTTCCCCGGCATCTCGACTGGGGGCCGGAGCGCAGCTACGACTTGGATCAGATTGCCGACGCGCGGCTGTTGTACATGCGTGTGATCCGGGAGAGTGCCACGCCTGACGACTTGCAGCGTTTCCTTAACGCCGCACTCCTGCGGAGACTCTGGCCCGAGCTGGTCCTGCCTCCGCGGGTTCAGGCCCTGTGGCTCGACCGCTTTCCCGAGCTCCGACGCCAAGCCGCCTGATGGACGAATTCCACCATCGCCTGGCCAGCATCGCCCTGGCAGCGGCCGCAGATCACGGATTCGCCCTGGCCGGCGGATACGCCGTGCAGGCCCATGGTGTGCTCCAACGGCCCAGCGAAGATATCGACCTGTTCACGTCCAGCCTCCGCGACGACTTCGCGGAGGGCGTTACAAAGGTCTGCACCGCCTACACCTCTCAAGGCCTGACAGTCAAAGTCGACCTCGACAGCCCTCAATTCGTCAGGCTAAGCGTCTCCGACCCCGCCATCAGTCGCACCAGCAAGGTCGAGTTGGCCACCGACCTGCGGGCTCACCCACCGGTCACTATGGAGATCGGCCCGGTCGTCCACCTCAACGATGTCGCGGGCGGCAAGGTCGAAGCTTTGTTCACCCGGGCGGAAGTCCGGGATTTCATCGACGTCGACGCGTTGATCATCAGTGGTCGGTTCAGCCGCGATGAGCTGCTCGACCTCGCTGCGGCCCGCGACCTGGGCTTCGACCGCGCCGTATTCGCGCAGATGCTCTCAGCTCTGAGCCTCTACCCGGACAGTGAGTTCCTCGCCTATGGCCTGACAGCTTCCGAGGTGCACACGCTCCGCTCGCGATTCAACGACTGGCGCACAAGTCTGGCGCAAGGCTAGCCTCAGGCGAACCCGCAGGTGAGGGCTCCAGCGTCAATCTAGCCAACGGTCTCCACGAGCCAAGGCGGCCGAGCCCTCTGCGCCAATTCTCATCCACGCGAGCGCGCCCGAAGGGCGAATCTGGATCCAACCAGGCGACCGACCTATAGGACGCCAGGCGGCTCCTCGAAATCCGGATGGCATGATGTCAGGAAGGCGAAGGCGGCGGTGGCGTCCTTGGTCCGATAGAAGTCGACCATCATGGCGTTGAACTCGGCCCGCCGCGCCGCCGGGACACTGATGGCGTCGATTCCGTGCGCCATCAGGTGCCCGTTCATCATGGTCCGGCCGGTTCGCTTGTTGCCGTCGAAATAGAACAGATGCAGGGCGGCGAACAGAAAATACGCTATGGCCTGCTCGAAGGGAGACTCGATCTCTGCCAGGATGGCCTCCACTCCACGCGAGAAGATGCGGCGCAGGTTTTCGCCACCTTGCTCCGTCGGCGGTGGCATGTAGCGGCCGTATTCTCCCAGATTGACGCCGGGCGTGAGAGTGAGCGGACCTTCGCCTCGGAAATGCCCCACCTCGAGTGCCTCGCCCTGAGCGATGATCTGCTGGAATCCATCCGAAGTCGGCTTGTCCAGCCTGAACTCCCCGCACTTCACCACTCTGGCGAGTTCTCGTGCGGACTCGGCAAGATTGACCACCTGACGCTCATCGCTGAGTTTCCGCCCACCCACCGTGATGCCGTCCATGAGGGTCTGCACTTCCGGGTAAGTGAAAGGGTTACCCTCCAGAACCGCGGCGTCCCATACGAAACCCGGAAGGGCATGCTGATATCGCCAGACGGCGCGCTCAATCGTGTGCACCCCTACGTCTTGTCTTATGGATGCGCGGTCCCAGTGAAATCCCAAGACCTCTGCCAGCTCGCCTGCCATCGCTACTCCCAGAGTCGACGCGGGATCGGATGGCCTCGTTTGCGCCCCACCCGAGCCAAGGCGCCCAGCCTTTCACGCTCCCTCGGTGATGAAGGCTAGACCGTGTCCTTTCACGATCACGGCCTCCTCGTAAGGATCAACTGTGTCCATTCATCAAGGATCGGTCAAGGTCAGACGGTAGCTAGCGTGAGTAACCGTGGCCGTCCAGCGAGGGCGGCGTGAAGGCCGTCTGGCGCACCCCTCAAGAGGCGTACCCAGTTCTCCGAGATACGTGCGGGGATCTCGCTGAGCGGCATCGCAGTCCTCTCCGCGATCCAGCGTGGTGTACGCGGCACCGAGGCGCCCCGCCAGCTGCCTGGCCAAAGGTAGTCTCCGCCTGTTTGGCGAGCACCGTGCACAGCCACAACGCCCAGCTCTACTCGACAATTTCTCCGTCATGTTCTCAACATTTTCTCCGAAGGAGGCACAGGTGGCTCTCTGGTCACGATCAGCCTGTCGACCTCCTGGATCCCGTCCCAGATGTTGTGGCCAGCCTCGTCATGACCTTCGTACCCGACCTCCCAAGCGGTCGCCGAGGCGTTCCGGGAGTTCGTCATCGGCAGGCTGCCTCGTGATCTTCACCTCCAGTAGATCTCGAGGAAATCCGCCCTTGTCAGGCGAGGCTGGGTACCGCGCCCCCTTCGGCCCGCTCGATCGTGACCCCGGACAACCCTCTTCCCCACCTGCCGGTGATCTCGGCGAGCCGGGCGGCCTCCAGCGGCGTACGCCCCAGTCCGATGGCGTACCGAGCTGATCCCGGCCCCGTCTCGAATGGGCGTGGCCAGGCGTGCACATCTGGCACTCCCGCCTCCTCCAAGGCGTTGATCAGCTCCAGCATGCGGCCCCGGACCCGACCGACCGCCGTGTCGAACTCCACGGCAGGTTCAGCGCGCACTGTCAGCACGGCCCATGCGGCGTGGCGGCGGTGGAGGGAAGGCGGGGCGAGCAGTTCATCGGAACGGGCGTTCTCCGTGAGCTCCCATGCCCGGTACAGCTCCTGCGTGAGCAGGTCCAGGCCGCCAGCGGAGACCTGGCGCGCGCAGTTACGCATGGGGTCGCTTGGTGTCATCACCGTCATCGGGGCCGGGTCCGCCGAGACGACGGCGGGCGAGAGGGTGACCGGATCTCGCCAGTTCCGTGCGGCCCACGTACTGAAGAAGTGCCCCAGCAGCCGGTCGGCGGGCAGGTCGCCGCTTTCGAGGACGGTGCGTGCCGCCAGCACCGTCCAGGCAAGGCCGGGCAGTCCGCCGAACGGAGCCGAGTCCAGGCCGCGCGCCCTCGCCCATGCCTTCACCTGCCTGGCCAGCCGGGCGAAACGAGAGTGCTCGGCGCCGACGGCGGCGCGTATAGCGTCCGCATCGCTGACCGCGCTCAGGGCGATCGCGGCCGCCTGGCCCAACTCGGCCCGGCGGGCCAGTGCCTGCGAAGGATGGAGCGGCCCGGTGGCGACCACGGCCAGGTCGACGTCCAAGTCGGCCACGCGTAGTCGCAGGCCCGGCATCCTGGCGCCGATCACCTGCCGCACCAGGGCGGCGTCGGGCAGGGCCGCCCGTACCCGCGCCTCGACCTCCGCCATGTCCGTTTCACCCGGCAGCGCGGCCACCAGGTCCAGGTCCGCCGCCGGGAGTTCGCAGCCCATGCCACGGGATCCGGCAAGGTGCACGACCCCTGGACGCAGCGCCTCCACCAAGCACCGCGCAACCTGTCCGGCCAAGGCTTCCCGCTGCGCCTGTTCGGGTGTATCGGGCTCGAGCGCCCGCTTCGCCTCCTCGCTCGCGGTCTCATCCAGCCAGCGGACCTCCCCGGTTCCCAGGGCGATCAGAGCACGTGGGCGCATGGGCTCGTCCGCGCGGCGGGACAGGACCACCAGGTCACCGACCTGTGCGGTCATCCCGTCGAGCCGGACAGCCAGGTCTTGCCGATGTTTGGCTCGGCCCAGCGTCAGGTGCGGAGTGAAACCCTCCGCTCGTCCCTTGCAGCGGGGAAAGCTCCGCTCCAGCGTTTGATGCAGGCGAGTCCAAGGCGCCGGGCCTGCGGCGGCGGGGTCGAGCCAGACGGTCACGTCGCCTCGATGCTGGAAGGTACGCACCCCTTCCAGCCGTACGGTGAAGGGCTCGATCTCGGCGGCCGCCGCGGCCAGCAGCGGCGCGGCCGACTCGAAGTCCGACTCCGGTACGAAGCCGAAGACGAGGTTGACATGCGGCGGCCAGCGGTGGAACTGCGGATCGTGCTCCCGGCGAACCTGCTGAATCGGCGGCCACAACTCCTGCGGCGGCACCCAGGCGACGGCCGTACGCGCAGTCGGCGGCACGTCGAGCACCCCGGCGAGGTCAGACGGCGAGAGATCGAGGACAGCCTCTACCCCGTAGTGGTCCGAGATGTACAGCCCTTCCGGGGTCGGTGTGTTGCCTCGCAGGGTCGCCGAGATCACCCGTGGTCGCCCGCGTAGCAGGATGCGGTCCAGCCGCGTGGCCCGCCCGGACAGGGACGAGAGTGCCGCCAGCGGGTTGGCGTGTGGGTCGAAGGTGGGGCTCTGGTCGGATCCGTGGGCTTCCGTCCAGGCGTCCCGGAGCCCGAGCACGGACGCGGGCGCATCCGTACCGTCGTTGAAGTCCCCCACCAAGATCAGGTCGCCTTCGACGCCCGCCAGGCCCTCGGCGAGCTGCGCCATCTCCGCCTGCCGCCTGACCTGACCGTCGTCGGCATGGTCGCTGGTCAGGTGAGTGACGGCGACCGTGAGCGGACCTTCGGCGGTGTCCACGACGATGGCGGCCACCGCCTTGTACGGCCCGAGCACGTGCCAGGCCGCCTCCCGTACGGGCAACCGGCTGAGCAGCAACAGCCCACTGGCGTCGACGTCCTCGCCGTCGGGGTCGGTGCCGATGGCGTAGCGGGCGCGTACCCACGGGGTGGACAGGAGCATGGACATCAGCGCGGGCTCGACCTCTTGCAGCGCGATGATGTCCGCGTCGGCCTCCTCCAGGGCCGCCAGCAGCAGGGGCCGGCGGCGGGCGGTGTCGATGCGTTCGCTGTCGTAGCGGTCCCAGAGCGTGTTCCATGTCAGGACCCGTACGGCCTTGGCGGCAGCCACCGCACCACCGGAGCCGGGGCGCCAGCCATCGTCCCAGATGTGCGGCGTCCGGGCCGTGAAGAACGGCGCCCGCAGGCGACGCGGCTCCCGCACCCGGCCGGCGTCGCAGGCGTCGACACGGTCCAGCCCGCTGGCCCGGTCCCACACCACCTCGCCGTCCGCCTCCACGAACAGCACCCGATGCCAGGGGATCTCGCCGCCCGGGACGAACGCGGGCAGCGGGACACGCTTGGGAGCGGCACCCCGCTGGCCGACCCCCAGGACGAAGCGCGAAGGGTCGAACCGCGGGTCCCAGCGGACCCGGTGATAGATCTCCTCGCTGGTACGCATCACGCTCCGCCCCGATCCTCGATGGTTCCGGACGCCCCGACGTACCAGGTGCGGTGGGCCTGGCCGGGGTACGGCGGGACGAACCGGCGCACCTGCGCCGTGAGCACCTGCGGCGGCACCGGGTGCGCTCGGCGAGTGTTGCGCCGGTGCAGCTCGTCCTCCTCCACCACCATGATGGCGTGCGTCGTCAGCGCGTCGCGGCGGCGCGCCACGGCGTGCACCAGGGAGCGCTGGTGCTGATTGAGCGACGTCGCATCCCACACCACGGTGCCGCCGGCGGACAGCGCGGCGTCGAGCCGGTCCAGGCCCTCCGCCAGCACCTGCTGGTTGGCCCGCTGGTCCGCCCGCGAGCCCCGGGCCTGGCGCAGGTCGTCCAGCGATAGATGCACGTCAATGCCGGGCAGACTCGCCGCGAACGTGCTCTTTCCGCTGCCCGACGGCCCGACCAGGTGCACCAGCTGGGGGAAACGCCCGGAGCGCCACCGCCAGGTCGCCGCCACGGCCTCATCGACCGTGGTAATTCGCCCCCGCGCATAGGCATCACGCGCCTCAGCCCAGCACCGGTCCACCACCTCCGCGCCGAGGCCGGCGAGGGCCTCTCGCAGGCCTGCCCGCAACGGCTCCAACGGCTCCGGCTCGAGCAACCCGGCGTCCTCAGCGTGCATCGCCGACCATTCGACCTGCTCGAGCGCCTGGTCGCCCGTACGATCCGCATCGTCTGTACGGCCCACCAGCACGGCCGCCGCGACGGCATGCAGCACTCCCAGATCGACGGCGGACGCCATGCGTACGAGCCCGGCACGCCGATCCTCATCCGGATACGGCCGGTGCAGGCCGGCGTGCAGCCCGACCAGGTCCGCGACCCGCCGCGCCAGCGCCATGCCCAGCGGCCCCGCCAACCGAGCCGCCAGCCAGGCACGGGGCATGGTGTTCAGCACGGTGGCCAGCACACCCGCGAGCCGCGCATCCCCGTACCGCCCGATCAGGTCGAGCCTGCCCACAACCTCGGCGTGGGCGGGATCTTCCACACGGATGCCCGCCGCCCCACCTCCGTCCGGGCGTTCGACCGCGATACCCACCGCGGCCAGCAACTCAGGGACATCGACATCCGCCCCCGACCGCACCGCCCACAGTGCCGCGGCCGGCCGTAGGCCATTCGTCACAACGGCGGCGTGCATCCAATGGGTGTCAGTCCGCACGTGCGCCGGACGCACCCACTTGGCCACCCGCCCGCCGAACTCCGCCCGCCCGAACCCTTCAACTGTCCGGACGACGTACCCTTCCTGCCGCTCCGTGTCCAGTCGAAGCGCCCGCAGCACCCGCTCATCAAAGACGCCGCGCCACAACACCGGCGGCGCCGGAACTCCGAGGTCCCGCAGGAAGGCCACCGTACGGTCCCAGTCCAGACAGCGGTCCCCCTCCCAGATGGAGAACCCGTAGAACCAGCTTTCCAACTCCTGGTAGGCGATGGAGTGCCGCGCGAACAGGTTCTCCCCGCACACCCGCCACCCCACCGGGATCCTCACCCCGACCCGCCCTTGCAGCTGCTTGATCCATGTCCGGGAAGGATGGTGCCCGGAGTCCAGCGACCGCGCATGCAGACCGTCGGCGTACAGGGTGGTGTTCTCCCCATCGAGCTTCTCGGTGACCACGACCTCTCGCCCGCGCAGCCCGGACAGGTCACCCGCTCGCACGTCGTCCGGTGTCGCGCCAGGCGACCAGGGGAGGTGAGGGGTACGCGGATAGTGCACGCGCATGATCCCTCCCCCGCCGAACGCTTGGTCGCATCACTGTACGAGCGGCCTGGAGGGTCGTTCCATCGAATAATCAGACGGCCGCGTCGTGGCGAATCGCCTACTCGCTGCCCAGGCGGCTCCACCCCGTACCCGGCCACAGGGCCGATTCCCTACCAAGGAAGCCGTGATCGTGAAAGGACACGGTCTAGCCTTCATCACCGAGGGAGCGTGAAAGGCTGGGCGCCTTGGCTCGGGTGGGGCGCAAGCGAGGCCATCCGATCCCGCGTCGACTCTGGGAGTAGCGATGGCAGGCGAGCTGGCAGAGGTCTTGGGATTTCACTGGGACCGCGCATCCATAAGACAAGACGTAGGGGTGCACACGATTGAGCGCGCCGTCTGGCGATATCAGCATGCCCTTCCGGGTTTCGTATGGGACGCCGCGGTTCTGGAGGGTAACCCTTTCACTTACCCGGAAGTGCAGACCCTCATGGACGGCATCACGGTGGGTGGGCGAAAACTCAGCGATGAGCGTCAGGTGGTCAATCTTGCCGAGTCCGCACGAGAACTCGCCAGAGTGGTGAAGTGCGGGGAGTTCAAGCTGGACAAGCCGACTTCGGATGGATTCCAGCAGATCATCGCTCAGGGCGAGGCACTCGAGGTGGGGCATTTCCGAGGCGAAGGTCCGCTCACTCTCACGCCCGGCGTCAATCTGGGAGAATACGGCCGCTACATGCCACCGCCGACGGAGCAAGGTGGCGAAAACCTGCGCCGCATCTTCTCGCGTGGAGTGGAGGCCATCCTGGCAGAGATCGAATCTCCCTTCGAGCAGGCCACGGCATATTTTCTATTCGCCGCCCTGCATCTGTTCTATTTCGAGAGCAACAAGCGGACCGGCCGGACCATGATGAACGGGCACCTGATGGCGCACGGAATCGACGCCATCAGTGTCCCGGCGGCGCGGCGAGCCGAGTTCAACGCCACGATGGTCGACTTCTACCGGACCAAGGACGCCACCGCCGCCTTCGCCTTCCTCACATCATGCCATCCGGATTTCGAGGAGCCGCCCGGCATCCTGTAGGCCGGTCGCCTGGTTAACGGATCACGCGGCAGGAGCCACTTCGTACATGCTCTGATCGAGGGATCGCCACCATGGCCCGCCGCGCTGGAGTGGACCGCATGACCGCCCGCACCTGGCTTGGCAAGGGTCCCAACTTGAAGGGAACCGCAGCATGAGCGCACAGCCACTCGCCCCCGCCCCGCACATGCCAGACAAAACCTTCACCGGCGTCCGGACAGCCCTGTTCCATCCTGACGACATCGCTGAATTCGATGCCGAGTACGCGGAGCTGACCAGCGCTCCTATCGTGCCCATGGCTGCCCTGGATGAGTTCCTCGCCCGGTGGTGGCGTACAGCGATCGTGGCCAACCGCGACCGTGATGACTGGCACCACGTCCTAGAGACTGTCGAGCGCCTGCGCAACGGCGAACGGCCCACGGGGCGCAGCCTTGCCGACGTTGCACGCGAACGTGGTTACGAGGTTGCCGAGTAGTGGCCTTCACGATCATCCTCGGCAGCAAGATCGCCGGAGGAGTAGGTGGACAGCCTCACCGAAAGCGGGTTCGCCGCGCTGATGGAGGTGTACGAAAAAGGGACTTAGGCGATGGCCGCGATGTCACCATCATCGAAGTAGATCGATTGGTGGAGACGACCGCCAAGGGCGACGGCATAGCGCGCCAGGACATCTTGACCTGAGATCTTGCCTTGCTCGATCTGTGAAATGCGACCCTTAGTAACTCCCATACGCTCTGCCAGATCCCGCTGGGTCAGCCCCCGGCTACGGCGGATCTCAGCGAGCCGGTGTCCTCGAACCTGGGCCAGGAGTTCCTGCTTGCCAGCCTCCACGGCCTCCTCACCGCCGGCGCGGCTGACATATTCGGCGCGAATATCCTTCCAGCGCACATAGCTGGTCATGATCGACCCTCCTCCTCCGCTCGACGTTCCTTCAAGTAGATCTCATACCGCTGCTCGGCGAGTGGAATGGCCTCCCTGTACCAGCCGTTCCACAGTCCCGCCTTGTCTCCGGCGACCAGCAAGATACTGGATCGCCACGGGTCAAAGGTGAACAAAATGCGCACCGTGCCGGGACGGAGCTCCTTCAAGTTCTGGATCCGCGAGGCGGTGATCGTATCGACCAGGGGTCGCCCCAGCCCTGGCCCGCCTTCGGCTAGCGCGTCGATCGCCTGCACGACGCGCGTATAAGTTGCCTCGTCCAGTTTTTCGATCCAGTCGCGCACCTCATCGACGATGTAGATGTCCCACTCTTCCGAGGCCACACGCTGAGTATAGCGGACGGTATACATCTGCAGGCTTCTCTTGTGCAGTCGGAGGTCACCATCAGCACGCCGGACAGACCGCGGACAACCAGGCCGCCCAGGAACGCCTGGTCGTACGCGAGAGCTCGACGATGAACGTACCGTTTGAGCTGCCACTGCTTGTGTACTTCAGGGTTTGATGGCGAGCTCCGCGACGATGAGTTTGGCGTCGTCGCGGCAGGGGGAGTCGGCCAGCGGGGGGCTGGCGAAGTGGCGAGCGTGGGGGATCTGGCCAAGGGTGCTGGTGAAGGTACGCCGCCAGGTCGGGCCGCCGGGGTGCAGGTCGATGGTCAGCTGACGACTTCCGGAGCTGACGTGGTCACTTGGACGCCATGATCGTGGACATTTGGCCGAAGGTCGGTGGACACATAGTCGTCCTGAACGTAGACACGTGGCCATTCTCCACTCTGCCCGATCCCGTACCTCCATCGGGCGCTGGCAGGTTCAAGGCTGCCCGGGACGATGAGCACGCATGATCAGCTCCGCGGCGTCGTAGGCGAAGCTGATGCTGGGGCCGGTCGGTGTGGAGACTTTGGTCAGTAGGCTGCGGTCGATGTACTCCAGGGTGTGGCCGCCCACGCTGATAGGGCGGCCCTCCCCCGACGAACGCTTGATTCGCCTCAGGGTAAAAGCGGCCAAGAAAGCGGATCTATCGAATGTCCGCCTGGCGAACTACGGCCAGCGGGGTCAGCAAGGTGTGGATCACCGCCCAGACCTTGTGGCCCACCTGGTCGTCGCCTTCGTACCCGACCTGGTCAGCGATCGCGGCGACGATGGAGAGTCCCCGGCCATGGCGAGCGCTGGTCCGCCGCGACAAGCCGAAGCGGGGGACGCCTCCCCAGCCGCAGTCGTAGACCGCGACGGTGACGGTGGTGGTAGTACGCGCGAGTTCGACGATGAACGTGCCGTTTGGGCTGCCGCTGCTTGTGTGCTTCAGGGCTTGGTGGCGAGCTCGGCGACGATGAGCTCGGCGTCGTTGCGGCAGGGGGAGTCGGCCAGGAGGTAGCGGGCGAAGTGGCGAGCATGGGGGATCTGGTCAGGGATGCCGGCGAACGTGCGCCGCCAGATCAGCCCGCCAGGGTGCAGGTCGATCATCGCGTCGATGAGTTCGCGCTGAACGGAGCAAGGTTCGCGTTGTCTGGGGACGCACACGACGGCGGGCGTGGTGGTGTCGAGCATGGGGATTCCTCCGTGGACGTGTGACAACGGGGATGCGGCCCGTGGTGGTCCGCCATATGTACGGTGCCGGTGAACGCATTCCGTGTGGATCTCCATCTCGCGTTCGATCATCGCCCCGCTCGCTATAGGCGCTGACCTGGGAGAATCTGCCTCTGTCCCGCATTGACCTCCCTATAGCCGCGATCAGAGTGATCAGAGTGTCATGACGGATATACAATGCGTACGCAATCCCAGGTGACAGGGGGTGCGTGATGTCCGGCGAGGGCCGCCGAGTGCTGCTGTGGGCTCGCTCCTGGAGCAAGCAGTTGCGCGCCAAGGGCTTCACATGGGATCAGATCGCCACTGTTCTCGAGCTCACTCATGCGGCCAGCCCGTTACGGCTTTGCCGGCTGGCGCACGGCCGCACTGCCTCCGATGTGGTGGCCATGGTGAACGACGCCGACCCTGCGGGCACAGCCTCCTTGCGAGAGGCGCGGCTCTACGATTTCGAGGCCTGGCCGGAAACCGGTCGGCGGCCGCCTGCACGTCTCCTGGTCATGCTGGCGGAGATTTACCAGACCGCTGCTCGGAGCTTGATCAGCGATGAGGTCTTCGGGTCGTATCGAAGCACCGACCGTGAGCTGATCGACAGAGCAGACTTCCGAGATCGGGACGCCAACCGGCCTCCATCCCTGAAGACGGCAAGCCGTGTCACCATAGAGGCGAGCGCAGCAGCCGCGCCCGCTGACAGGTTGCTCCCGGACGCTCCGGCGTGTGTGCACCTGCTGCGCACCATCGGCGCCGAGGAGACCGACGTGAAGCGACGCGAGCTGCTCTTCGAACTGGCCCTGGTGCTCGGCGGCGCCCGGGCACTGGACCTTCTGCGCGTCCTGACCCCGGATGAGGAAGAACGCCTGGCCGGGGTCCTGCGCAGCACATGGCGAGTGGATGAGGCGACTGCGCGCACGTTCGAGAAGCTCACCTTGCGCGCACGCCAAGCCGATGACGAGCATGGGCCGGCGGCGCTGCTGCCGGTGGTGAACGGACAGCGGACAGTGCTCGCACAGGTCCTCTCCCGAGAGTCGATGCCCCCAGCGCTGCACGATCGGATGCTGGCCGCGTATGCGCAGATGTCACAGCTGGCCGGATATCTTGCCTACGACCTCCTCGACTACGGGGCAGCCGAGCACGCCATGCACGATGGACTGCGGGCGGCGCTCGAGCTAGGCGATCCCACCCTGGTCAGCTACCTCCATTGCTGGTTGGGTGCTATGGCCGTCTATCAACGGCGACCCGCCACTGCTCTGGACCATGCCTTCGCCGCGCAAAGCTGGGCCACCCGCTCTCCAAGCAAGTTGTTGCGGGCCATGTGCGACTCGGCGCTGTCCAAGGCGCATGCCACCGCAGGCGACGTGGCGAGTTTCGCCCGCGCGCATCACACCGCGGTGTCCTTTGCCGATACATCAAAGGACGGCGAGCCGGCGTTCCTGTACTGGATCTCGCCTTCGGCGGTGGAGTGCAGGGCAGCCTCGGCGCTGGTCCAGCTACGACAGGCAGGACCCGCCGTCACGGCGGCTCAGCAATGCTTGGCCGGGCTCGGCCCGCAGTTCAAGATGGATCGCGGGTTTGCGCTTGTCTCGTATGCCAGCGCATTGACTCTCGCCAAGGAGATCCCCGAGGCCGCCGCCAGACTTACGGAGGCCGCTGGCATAGCGTCACAACACAGTTCGGCTCGGCTGACCGATCAGCTCCTTCGAGCCCGAGCCCGTCTCGAGCCATGGGCGGGTAACGCACATGTACAGCAGCTCGACGACACCCTGCAAGCTTGCGGTTTTAGAGGAGCAGCACGAAGCGAATGACGATGATCGCGCGTAGCCTTGTTGCCGCTGGCGAAGTCGAGCGTGATGTGGAGCAGGTGAGCACCGTGGCGGATCATCGGTTGTTCTCTCTGGAGGTGGAGAACTTCCGCAGCCTGCGGCAGGTCACTCTTCCGCTCGGCCCCGTCAACGTGCTCGTTGGGCCGAACGGCGCGGGTAAGACGAATGTGCTGGAAGTATTCCGGTTTCTGGCCGACATCGTGCGTACGGATCTCGTCCCGGCGTTGGACGAGCGCGGTGGATTCGAACGTCTCGTGTTCCACGGCGGCACCGTACCGTCTGGGCATATCCGGATCGGGATCAAGGGATCGTGGTCGCCCGAGCCCGGAGAGCGGCAAGACGAATACGACCTGCGGATCATCGGAACGCCGCTCGCCCGAGAAGAGATCTTTCAATCCAGCACGGGACGGCATCGGCTACGGACGATCACGGTGCGGGACAAGTCGGCGACCACCCGTGCCATGGATCCTTCCGACACTTCTGCGCCGCTTACCGGAAAGTCCGAAGACTCTGGGATCGGCCTCCAGGCGCTGAGCAGCGGGCTGTCCACGCTGCCCAGACTCAGTGATGAGAGGTTCGGGCCGATCACGGCTCAGGTCTCCGGTCTGCTCGGTAGTTTTCGGATCTTCGAGGTGGATGTTCACGCGGCGGCGAGACCCACTCGGGCGCCGATGAGAATCGGGGAGGGCATCGCGAGTGACGCCTCCAACCTGCCGACCTTTCTCCTCTGGCTGAGCGCCAACGAGCCAGACCTGTGGCAGCGACTGCAGGACGATGCGGCCGAGGTGCTGCCCCAGCTGGAGGCCATCGAATTCGACCACGTCGGGTCCACTGTTCTGGGGACGCTGCGGGAGCGGGGATTGCGTGAGCCGACGCCACTGCCGGATGCCTCCTACGGAACTATCCGGCTACTGGGGCTGCTCGCCATGCTGCACGACCCGCATCCCCCCGCGTTGACCTGCGTCGAGGAGATCGATCACGGGCTGCACCCGCAGGCGTTGGAACTGCTGGTCGAGCGGGTGCGGGAGGCGGGTGAGAAGACGCAGTTCATCATCGCCACTCATTCGCCGGCGCTGGCCGACCGACTCAAGCCGGAGGAACTCATCGTGTGCGAGCGGAGCGATGACGGCTCATCACTGATTCCGGCGATCTCCAGGAGCAAGGTCGAGGAGATCGTTTGCGCCGGCGATGGGCTTCCGCTCGGAGAGCAAACACGATGGCGCCCTTCGACCTGAAGACTGCGCTGGCATGAAATGGCCCCGCCGGCTCAGCAGCCCGCTGTTCCAGCAGCGGTAGTGGCGGTAGTGACCGCCGCCACGCCGCCGCAGCCATCAGCCGCTCGGCGATCTCGATACGGTGGCGAACCACCGCCAACGCCGCCTCGGCGGCTTCCTCCTCGGCCCGCAGCCGCGCCAGCAAACCGGCACCGTCGGCCAGGTGTACCTCTATGGAAATACCATCGGCCCGCTACCTGTATTCGGAGCTCACGGTCGTCGCAGGCCGATCCCATCCGCGTCAGAGCTAATGAACCAGTCCCGGTCCGAAACACCTATCAGCCGCGGGTAGTTTGATCACCCGTTGGAAGAGGTTGGAGCAGGTGGCAGGACCACAGCAGGACCCCAAGCAGTCCCCG
>NZ_JBQQBQ010000034.1:0-112954 GCF_052245915.1 Nonomuraea sp. 10N515B | reverse complement strand
GGGTACGGCTTGCGCTCGCTCACCCGGCTATCCCAGCACAGGGCAGCCCGCCGACGGGCGGTAACGCTACAAATCCATCCGATCACACTGCGACATCATGGACTTCGCCTCGCGTAACGCCCTCTGAGCGGCCTGTCCTCACCGTGGCCCAAGTCTTCGAGCTGGCGGACCGGATGGCCGACCGACGATGCAAATCTCTGGTGCTGCTGGCGACCTTCGCAAGCCTGCGCTGGGGAGAGGTGATCGCGCTGCGCCGTAGCAGCATCGACCTCGACGCGCGGACGGTGCAGGTTCGCGAACAGCTCGTCGAGCTCGATGGCGGAGAGATGCGTCTGAGCCCGCCCAAGTCCCGAGCTGGCAAGCGCGCGATCAGTATCCCCTCGGCCATCATCCCCGCTCTGGCTGAACATCTCGCCACCTACGTCGACCAGGCCGATGATGCCTTCGTCTTCCTCGGCAAGCGCGGGGCATTCCTGCGGGGCGGCAACTTCCGGCGCGAGGCCAAATGGACGGACGCGCTCAAGGAGATGGGACTACAGGGCCTGCACTTCCACGATCTCCGGCACACCGGCAACACGCTCGCGGCTCAGTCCGGCGCGAGCCTGGCAGACCTCAAGGCCCGGATGGGGCATGACAGCGACCGAGCGGCACTGATCTACCAGCACGCCACGCGCGACGCGGACCAGCGGATCGCCGACGCTCTGAGCGCCCGCGTGGCGGCCGAACAACAGAAGATCGCCAAGGGCTAATGGCACGTTAATGGCACGAACGCCCCGTCACATGATCAGTGACGGGGCGTTTCACGAGGTGGAGCCTAGGAGATTCGAACTCCTGACTTCCTGCTTGCAAAGCAGGCGCTCTGCCAACTGAGCTAAGGCCCCTTCGACGAAGATAGCTTACCGGGAGGACGATGCTACCTGCGTCGTGCCGAGGTCGTCGCTCAGCACCAAACCTGGGAAGTCGATGATCGAATCCAGGATGTGGGTCGCGCCGCCCTTGAGGAGGCGTTCCCGGCTGTGCACGCCGGTCATCAGGCCGGCCACGATCGAGGCGCCGGCTCGACGGCCGGACAGCATGTCGCTCTCCGAGTCGCCTACGACCGCCACGTTGCGCACGTCCTCTACCCCCAGGCGGAGAACGGCGTGCAGCACCATGTCGGGCCAGGGGCGGCCGCGGCCGCCGGCGTCTTCGGGGGAGATGGCCAGGTCGATCTTGTCGTGCCAGCCGAGCACGCCCAGGATGCGGCCCAGTGTGGTGCGGCTGAAGCCGGTGATCAAGGCGAGCTTGATACCGGTGCCGCGCAGCTTGTCGAGGACTTCTATGACTCCGGGCATGGGGACGAGACCTGCCCGCTCCAGTGCGCCCTCGTAGGAACGCTCGAACGTCAGGTTGGCCGCTTGCGCCTGGGCCTCGTTGCCGGGGAAGATCCCGCGGAAGACATCGATCTTGGGACACCCCCGGGACCGGTGCACGTGAACCATGGCACGTGCGTACGCACCGGTCCCGGGCACTATGCCCTGGGTGGCGATCGCCTCGGCGAAGGCGCGCTCGACCATGGCAATGTCACCGACCGTGGTGCCCGCAAGGTCCAGGCACACCAGCTTGATGGGGACGATGTCACTCATCGCCTCGCCGGTCGGTTAGTTCTCGCTGCCGGTCGCCTCGGTCCAGAGATCGAGCTCTGCGCGGTCGGCCTGCACCTTGCGCCAGATCAGCAGCCCCCCAAGGGCGATCAGCGCCAGAACAAGCAGCTTCTTCACGGTGTGACCCCACTTCTTCGACGGCCTCACCTGCCGGGGTGAGACCCAACGGTTGAAAAGCAGCCTAGCAAGGGATGGCTGCGGTCCCTGTGTTGCGCACGACCAGATGTGCGGAATGTGCGAAGAGCAAGTGTTCAAGCCCCACCCACCATACCTGCCCCATCCCACGCGACGTCCTAACGGAAATTACTCAAAGTGACGATGTGTTTCGCGCCCCAGGTTTAGAGCGGACATATGGGTATATATCGGACAAAGGCGAGATTATGACTTGTGGCGGGTGAGCGTGCTGCTCGGGGTTTTCGGTGGCGGTGAAGAAAGCTCTGAGCGAACAAGGCGCCGGAGGTGCGGGTTCATCCGTACCTCGAATATGAGCCGGGATCGCTCCCTTAGGAGATCGTGATGAGCGTCGCCACCAGGCTCGGCGCCTGTGTCCTGGGGCTGGCCGTTGTGTTCGGCGGCGCCTTGGCCGCGGGCCGCGCGGTCGGTCCCACGCCCGCAGAGGTCCCGGCGCACGTCGCGGACCACCCGGCCGTCGCGCTGGCGAAGGAACTGGCGGAAGGCGGCGGCGACGGGAACGGCAACAGGGACGGCGACGAGAGCAGTGTCGGGCATGGCGGCCATCACGGCGGCTCCACGCAGCAGGCCAAGGGCAACACCCCTATGGGACTGCAGGTGTCGCAGAACGGTTACACCCTTAATCCGCTCACCACGGCCGTCACCGGCCAGCCCATGGACTTCAGGTTCACGGTGATCGGGCCCGACTACAAGCCGGTCACTGACTACCAGGTCGAGCACGACAAGAAGATGCACTTCATCGTCGCCTCGCGCGACCTGACGAGCTTCCAGCACGTGCACCCGGAGATGGCCCCCGACGGCACGTGGTCAGTCAAGCTGACGCTCCCCAAGGCGGGCGCGTACCGGGCATTCGCCGACTTCGTTGCCAAGGGCGGGGAGAAGCTGACGCTCGGCGTGGACCTGCAGGCCGCGGGTGACTTCCAGCCCGAGCCGCTCCCGCACGTCAGCCGTACGGCGACGGTCGACGACTACACGGTGAACCTCGCCGGCAACCTGGTCCCCGGCCAGGCCGGCAAGCTCACCCTCACGGTCAACAAGGGCGGCGAGCCGGTCACGGATCTGCAGCCCTACCTCGGTGCGTACGGCCACATGGTCGCACTCCGCGCCGGCGACCTCGCCTACCTGCACGTGCATCCCGAAGACGGCAAGAAAGCCGGACCGGAGATCGTCTTCTACGCCGAGGTGCCGAGCGCCGGCGATTACCGGCTGTTCCTGGACTTCCAGCACGACGACAAGGTCCGTACGGCGAGTTTCACGGTCCCGGCAACCCTGGCCGACGGCCACGTCCCGTCGGCCGACCACGACCACACGCACTGAACGCACCCGCACTGAATGCCTCGCCCGGTTCAGGTGAGCGCCTGGCCGGCGGCCGGCGCCATCCGTGTCAGGTATGCCCATCTGGCGGCCGGCGCCATCGCGGCGCCCGCCGCCATGAATACCGTGCCGAGCAGCAGCCACCCGAGCGTCCCGCCGCCGAGCACCAGCGCGGTGAGCGCCACCGGCCCGCACATCCTGGCCACGGCGACGCCGGTGCCGAAGAAGCCTTGGTACTGGCCCTGCCGGTCATCCGGGGCGAGCCCGAAGCTGATCTCCCACGCCCCGGCGGCGAGCAGCATCTCGCCCACGACCAGCAGCGCCGCCGCCACCAGCAGGAACACCCACCCGTACGTGCTGAGCGCGAACACCACGCAGGCCGCGAGCATCACCAGCCCGGCCTGCCGGACCGACGAGGACGCGTCCCGCAGGCCCTTGACCCGGCGCGCCAGCCGCACCTGGAAGAGCAGCACGCTGCCGGTGTTGATGAGGAGCAGCGCCGCGACCACCCAGGACGGCGCGGAGGTGCGCTCGGCGATCCAGAGCGGCACGACCACGCTCAGCAACGGCATGTAGAAGAGCATCACCGCGTTGATCAGCGTGATCACGGCATAGGGACGGTCCCTGAGCACGGCCAGCTTCGGCCCGGCGGAGGTGGCGAGCGGCACTGGCCGCACGGCAGGAAGCCTGAGCAGCAGTGCCGCGGCCACGAGGAAGCTCACGGCGTCGAGCGCGAACAACGTCAGGTACGCGGACGGAGTGCCGAGCCACAACGCGAGCCCGCCGAGACCGGCCCCGACGGCCAGGCCACCGTTCAGCGTGGCCTGCAGGGCCGCCCGCACCACGGTACGTTCGCCAGGCTCCACCACCCCGGCGAGCAGGGCCTGGCGGGCGGCGGACAGGCCCGTCTGCGCCGTCCCGTACAGGCAGGCCACGAGCACGAACGGCGCGAACGACCGGACGAACATGAACGAGACCACCGCGGCGGCCGTCGCGACCGCCAGCAGCACGGCGATGCCGCGCGCGCCGCGCCGGTCGGCGAGGTGGCCGAGCGGGACGCCGGCGATTGAGCCGACGGCCCAGCCCAGCGTGAGACCGAGGCCGATCTCGGCAGGCGGCAGGCCGACGATCCTGGCGAAGTAGAACGCGGAGGTGACGAGGTAGGCGCCGTCGCCGACGGAGTTCGCGAACTGGGCCTGAGCCAGGATGCGCCGTTCGTTCAGGGCCCGTCCGCTCAGGGCCCGTCCGCTCAGGGCCCGTCCGCTCAGGGCCCGTCCGCTCACGGTCGCTCCCACACGCCTTGCCGAGGGGGCGATCACTTGTACGACTCCGGCGTCATCCGCGCGGCGACGCCCATCCGGTTCCAGGCGTTGATGGTGGCCACGGCCACCACGAGCGCGGCCAGCTCTTGCTGGGTGAAGTGCGCGGCGGCCTGCTCCCAGACCTCGTCCGTGACATCGGCGGTGGACAGCCTGGTGGCCGCCTCGGTGAAGGCGAGCGCGGCCCGTTCCTGGCTGGTGAAGAAGGGCGCCTCGCGCCACACCGCCACCGCGTGCAGGCGGGCGTCGCTCTCCCCTGCCCGCTTGGCGTCCGAGCTGTGCATGTCCACGCAGTAAACGCAGCCGTTGATCTGGCTGGCGCGCAGGCGTACCAGCTCCAGGAGAGGCTTGGCCAGGGTGCTCGCGGCGACGAACCTGTCCAGCCCGGCCATCGCCTTGTACGCCTCACCGGCCAGTGATCCGAGATCCATGCGCTCTGTCATGCACCCATCTTCAAGCGCAACTTGTCCCGAGATAAGCTCCAATCCTCAGCAAACTGATTGGGCCAAGATGGACCTCCACGTCACCCTCCAAGGCCGCGGTGACCTGGCCGCACAGGTCTACCGCCAATTGCTCGACGCCATACTCGACGGCCGGCTGCGCTCAGGCGAACGCCTGCCACCGACGCGGGAGCTGGCCCGCCGGCTGGAGATCTCCAGGAACACGGTCGCGCTCGCCTACGACCGCCTCGTCGCCGACGGGTTCCTAGTGGGCAGGGCGGGCGCGGGCACGTTCGTGTCGGCCGAGCCGGTCCGCGGAAGGGCCGCGCCCAAGGGCGTCGTCCGGCCGCGGGCGATCTGGCGGGAGCTCGGCCCGCCCGCACACACGCCGGACGCCCCGTACGATTTCCGCGTCGGGGCGCCCGACCCCCGCCTGTTCCCCATGGAGACCTGGCGGAGGCTGGTGACCCGCGAGTTGCGGGTCGGCGCCGCCACTTACGGCGACCCGTCCGGATACGAGCCGCTAAGAGACGCTATTTCGCGACATATCGGCATCAGTCGCTCAGTACACGCCGCCGCCGGCGACGTGCTGATCACGAACGGCGCACAGCAGGCGCTGGACCTCATCGGCCGCGTCCTCATCGAGCCAGGCGCCTGCGTGGCCGTCGAAGAGCCCGGCTACCCGCCCGCCCGCCTGCTGTTCCGCTCACTCGGCGCCCGCGTGGCCGGCGTCCCGGTCGACGCCGAGGGCATCGACGTCCAGGCCATCCCGAACGTCGCCCGCATCGTGTACGTCACCCCGTCCCACCAGTTCCCCCTGGGCACGCCCATGTCGATGGCCCGCCGCGCCGCCCTCCTGGCCTGGGCCGAGCGCCGCCGGGCGGTGGTGATCGAGGACGACTACGACAGCGAGTTCCGCTTCGGCGAGCGGCCACTCGAACCCCTCCAGAGCCTCGACCGGGCCGGCCGCGTGATCTACGTGGGCTCGTTCTCCAAGACCCTGCTCCCCATGCTCAGGCTCGGCTTCCTCGTCGCGCCCGCCTCGCTCGCCCCGGCCCTGCGGACGGCGAGGCAGCTGTCCGACTGGCACGGGGAGCTGCCGACCCAGGCGGCCCTGGCCCGCTTCATCGACGAGGGGCTGCTGGCCAGGCACATCAGGAAGGCCACGCGCGAGTATGCCGCCAGACACGCCATGATCGCGGAAATGCTCGAGAAGGACGACCGCCTGCGCCCGGTCCCGTCCACCGCGGGCCTGCACCTGTGCGCCCGCCTCGCGCCGGGCGTGTCCGTACGCCCCGCGCCCGGCCTGGCGTTGGAGCGGCTGGAGTCGTACTGCGGCGAGCCCCCGGCGCAGGCAGGCCTGGTCCTGGGCTACGGCGCGATCGGCAGGGACCGCATCCCCGAAGGGCTGCGCCTGCTGAAGCGGTCCCTACGGATGCCGGCGGCTCCAGAAGCGCCGGTTCCGTTCTCCTGACATGTCCGGGTCGTCGGGCGCCGACGGCTGCTGCACGATCACGACCGTGGTCCGCGCGTGCCGGGCGCAGTACATGCTGGTGGACGGCAGGAAGATCCGGCTGAGCAGCCCGCGCCGCCCCCGGCCGAGCACCAGCAGATCGCCCTCCCGCGCCAGGTCCACGAGGTGGTAGCCGGGATCGCCGACCCGGGCGACCACGGCCGTCCTGAGATCGTCGGGCACCCCGCCCGCCACGTCGTCGAACGCCGCACCGACCACTTCGGCGCAGCGTGCCTCCTCACCCAGCCTGACGGCATGCTGCACGGGCAGGGCCTCGGGGAAGGGATGCACGGGCGCGCGGCTGACGTGCACGGCGATCAGGGCCATCCGGTGCAGCCTGGCCGCCCCGATGGCCCAGGCCAGCGCCCAACGCGAGGCCGGGGACTCGTCCACCCCCACGATCAGCCTCGCACCGCCGGGCAGATCCTGCTCCACGGTGCCTCCTGAAAAGAAGTACGACCATAGTGCCCCTTCCAGCCGGTTACCGCGAGGTGGCACTTTGCGAACCGTGGAGCCCCTCGTACGATGCGGGGGTGGACCGAGGGTGGGTGCAACCCCGTCCCGCCCTCGACCGGCGGTTGGACGGGGCGCTGACGCACAGGCTCACTACGCTCGTGGCCACGACGGGCTACGGGAAATCCATTGCGCTGGCCGGGTGGAGCCAGGCCGTCGGGGCGGTGCTCCACCGGCTCGGCCCTGCCGACCGCGACGTGCCCACGCTGGCCGGAGCCGTGGCCACGGCACTCTCGGAGGCGGTGCCCGGGTTGCCCGCCGACCTCATCACGACGGCGCAGGCGCCGCTCGACCCCAACGCCGACGAGCTGTCCAGGGCCGCGGCGCTGGCGGGCGCGCTCGCCGAGGCACTGTCGAGGCGGCTGCGGCAGGCGCTGGCCCTGGTCTTCGACGGGGTCGAGGCGATCGCGGGCGCGCCGGGGGCCGTACGTTACGTGGAGACGCTGGTCCGGGCCGCGCCCCGGCACCTGCACCTGGTGACCGCGTCGCGGGCGCCGCTGCCGTTCCCGACCGCGCGGCTGCGCCAGGACCACGAGGTGCTCGATCTCGACGCGACCGATCTGGCGCTCACCGCGGAGGAGACCGCCGCCTGGGCCCGTGAACGGCTGGGGGAGCCGGGCGCCGCCGTGGCGGCCACGCTGCACGACGCCTGCGGCGGCTGGCCGGCCGCCGTGCGGGCCGCGCTCGACACGCTGGCCAGGGAAGATCCCGCCACGTGGCCGCGCACCGCCGCCGCCCTGGCAGGAACCTCCGCCACCCTCGAACGTCTGACGCTCGACGCGTTCAATGACCTGCCCGCCGCCATGCGCGAGCTGCTGCGTGCCGCAACCGTTCTGCCCGTGCTCACCGGCGATCTCGCCGCGGCGCTCGGCGCGCCGCCCGGCACGCTCGACTCGCTGACCAGCCGTGGCCTGTTCCTGGAGGCCGACCAGGACGGCCACCGCCTGACCCAGACCAGCGCGCACGTCCTGTCCCGGCATGCCCCGCTGGACCGGCACGAGGCCCACGACGTGGCCACGGTCGCCGCCCGCTGGTACGTCGAGCACGACCAGCCCGAGCTCGCCCTGCGTGCCGCCGTCGCCACCGCGCACCCCGGCCTGGCCGCCTCGCTCCTCGACGCCTACGGCCTGCGCCTGGCCGAACGCGGCGACGTGCCGGCCGCGCTCGACCTGTTACCCGAGCCTGCCCGCCGCTCTCCCCAGATGCTCAAGCTGGCGGGCATCGCCGAGCAGAATCGCGGCCGCTGGAACGAGGCCCGCGACCTGCTCGCCCAGGCCGCCGAAGGCCCGGCGTTCGACGCGTTCGTGGCCAGGCGGCTCGCCTTCATCGACCACCGGCGCGGCGCTTACGACGCGGCGATCGCCATGTACTCCAGGGGCCACGAGCACGGCTTCCCGCCCGCCGACGCCGCCATGTGCGCCGCCTCCGCCGCCTCCGTGCTGTGGATGAAAGGCGATCGGGCAGGCTGCGCCGACCTCGCCGACAAGGCGATGGAGCAGGCCAGTGCGCTGGGTGACCCGGCCGCCCTGGCGATGGCGCACACGGTGCTGGCCATGCTCGCCTCCCTCGACGGCGACCGTCGCGCCAACGACGCCCACTACGTGCGGGCCCTGGAGTATGCCGAGCGCGCAGGCGACGTCGTCCAGCTCATCCGCATCCATGCCAACCGTGCCTCCCGCTATCTGGACGAGGGCGCCTACGCCGAGGCGCTGGCCGAGACGGATCTCGCCGGCCGGCTGGTGGACCTTTTGTCGTTCGCCCCGTTCGCCACGCTCAACGCCTGCAACCGGGCCGAGGCGCTGATCGGGCTCGGCCGCCTGGAGGAGGCCGCCACCGAAGCCGCCACCGCGGTGGCAGGGTGGGAGGCCGTGGGCTCCAAGCTGATCACCTACGGGCTGCTCCACGTGGCCAAGGTCCACGCGCTCCGTGGCGACCGCACGGCGGCGGCCACGACCTACCGGCGGATCATCGCCGAGGCCCCGCCCGGCGACGTGCAGGTGCGGTCCAACGCGCTCAACGAGCTGGCCGAGCTGCTCGCCGCGGACGACCCCGACGAGGCCGTCCGCATCGCCGACCAGGCGCTGGAGCATGCCGAGGGCATCGCGGGAGTCGGCGCGCTGGTCGCGGCGGCCCGCGTGGCACTGGCCGCAGGGCGGCCCGCCCGCGCGAGGGAGCTGCTGGAGGAGATCGAGCCCGTCGCGGTCCGGCGCAGGGACCACGCCGCCCAGGCCGCCATCGCGGAGCTGCGCGCCGTCTTCGCCGGCGATCCCAAGCTCGCCGACGAGGCGGTGCGCAAGTGGACGATGCTCGGCGACCCGATCGGGCAGGCCCGGGCCGAGCTGGTCCGGGCGACGCTGGCCGACCCGGCGACCGGCCGGGACACCGCCATGACGGTACGCGAGCGCATGCACGCCATCGGCTGCCGGGCACTGGACGACCGGATCGACGCGCTCATCGCCCGCGCCGTGCCCGAGCCCGGGGCCAGGGTCGTCGTCGAGACCATGGGAACGTTCCGCGTCCTGCTGAGCGGCGTGCCCGTCGCGCGCACCGCCTGGCAGTCCCGTAAGGCCCGCGACCTGCTGAAGATCCTGGCCGGCCGCCGGGGGAGCGGGATCAGCAGGGAACGCCTGGTGGAGATCCTCTGGCCGGAGCAGGAGGACGAGGCGGTCGGGCTGCGGCGGTTGAACGTCATGGTGTCGACCTTGCGGGCCGTGCTCGACCCCGAGCGGGAACGCCCTCCCGACGACATCGTGGTGTCCGAAGAAGGCGCGCTACGCCTGGATCTGTCGCACGTTGACCTCGATGTCGACAAATTTCTGGACCTGGTGGCCGTGGCCACCAGACTCGACCAGGCCGGCCACACCGCCGAGGCGCTGGCGCGCTGGGCGGCCGCCGAGAGCGCGTACGGCGGCGAGTTCTGCGAGGAGGACCCGTACGCGGACTGGGCGGTCGGGCTGCGCGAGCAGGCCAGGCTCGGATACGTGCAGGCCGCGGCCAGGCTCGCCACCGCCAGGACCGGCGAGCGCCGCTACGACGAGGCCGCGCGTTACTGGCTGCGGCTGCTCGAGCGCGACCGCTACGACGAGCGTGCCCACCTGGGCCTGGTACGGGTGCTCGATCTGGCGGGCCGCCGCGGAGACGCCCGCAGGCGTTACCACCTCTACGCGGAACGGATGCGCGAGCTGGAGGTCGAGCCCGCCCCGTACCCCACCTGAACCAGACCTGAACCGGCCGGAGAGATGGTGCTCCATGTGAGAACGGTCATCGTCCGGCTGGTCGAGCCCGAACAATCAGGCGGCCGGCTCCTTGGGCTGCTCGAAGAGGTCGGGTGCGAGCCGGTGCCGTTCAACGGGCCCGAAGCGCTGCTGGACCTCCTGCGCGAAGCCGCCGGACTCGACGGCGATCCGGCCTGAACCTCCCGCGAATGTCGCTCCCGCACCATGGGCGGCGGAGAGGAGGCGCGATGAGCGAGCAGCTGGGGAGCGGATGGCCGTTCGTCGGGCGAGGGGGGCCACTCGCGACCGTAAGGGAGGCGCTGCGGTCGGGAGTCGGCGTGATGATCGCCGGTGAGGCAGGGGTCGGCAAGAGCAGGCTGGCGGCGCAGGCACTGGCCGGGCAGGCGAACTACACAGTCGTGCGCGCGCTGGGCACCGTGACCGCGTCGATGATCCCGTTCGGCGCGTTCGCGCACGTGCTGACGGGGCCGCCGGAGGGCGGGGAGAACCTGCTGCGCTGGGCCGCCCGCCGCCTGCACGCCGGAGCTCGCATGGGCGAGCTGGTGGTCAGCGTGGACGACGCACACCGGCTCGACCAGGCCTCGGCGGCGCTGGTGCGCTACCTCGCCGAGAACGGTGAGGCGAAATTGCTGGTCACGGTGCGCAGCGGCGAACCGCAGCCGGCCCCCGTCGCCGCGTTGTGGAAGGACGAGCTGATCACCAGGATCGAGCTGCCGCCGCTGACCAGGGAGGAGGTCGGGCAGGTGCTGGCGGGCGCGCTCGGCGGCGAGGTGACCGCGGCGACCGTACGGCATCTGGCCAGGGTCAGCGGGGGCAATGTGCTCTACCTGCGCGAGGTCGTGCACGCGGGCCGCACTTCCGGATGCCTGGCCGAGCGGGACGGACAGTGGCGCTGGCGGGGCGAGCTGTCGGTCACCACGCGGCTGCGCGAGCTGGTGAGCGAGCGCATCGGCCACCTCGACGAGGACGAACGCGAGGTGCTCGAGCTGGTCGCGTTCGGCGAGCCGCTGGGCGCCGGGCTGCTGGCGGAGCTGACCTCGGCCGGGGCGGTCGAGCGGGTCGAGGATCGGGGCCTGGTCGTGACCGAGGGCGAGGGGCGGCGCGAGCTCCTGCGGCTCGCTCACCCCCTCTACGGCGAGGTCGTACGCGTCGGCTGCGGCACCTTACGGGCCCGGCGCCGGCGGCGCATGCTGGCCGAAGCGCTGGAGGCCACGGGGCTGCGACGGCGCGAGGACCAGCTGCGGGCGGCCGTGTGGCGGCTGGACAGCGGCTCGGCCGCCGAGCCGGAGATGCTGATGGCGGCCGCGCGGCTGGCCTGGGCCCGCCAGGACCCCCGGCTGGCGGCGCGGCTGGCCAGAGCGGCGATGGACGCCGGGGCGGGCGTGGCGGCGCTGGCGCTGCTCGGCGAGGTCCTCATGGTGCTCGGCGACACGGACGCGGCGGTGGAGTCGCTGCGGCAGGCGGCTCGGGACGCGGTCACCGAGGGCGATCGCGCCCAGCACGCCGCCAGCCTGGGGATCAACTTGGCGTGGGCGGGCGCGGACGCCGAGGCGTGCCGGGTGCTGGACCGGGCCGCGGAGACGCTGAGCGAGCCGGCCTGGCGGCAGGAGATCTGCACCTACCGCGGTGTGGCCGATTTCCTCGCCGGCCGCCTGACCGGGGCCGCCGGGTGGCTGGCGCGGGCACTCGGGTGCACGCCGGGGACCGTGCGCGGCGCTGCACACGCGGCCTGCCTGGGGGCGTGGGTGGACGCGTACTCGGGGCGCTACGAGCACAGCCTGGCGGTGGCCGAGAGGCTGCGGGCGGGCATGGCCGGCTGGGCGGACGAAGCGCCGCACGCGCTGCCGACGCTCCTGGACGCGCGGTGCGCCGCGCAGGTGTACAGCGGGCGGCTGGAGGCGGCCGCGCGTACGGCCGAGGAGGGCATGGGGCTGCACGCCGGCGAGCTGTCGGTGACCGGGTTCGGTGCCTACCGTGCGCTTGTCAGCAGGCTGAGCGGGGATGCGGCAGGGGCGGCCAGGTGGTGCAGGGACGACGCCGCCCGGCTGCCGACGCGCACGCCCTATCTGGGCAGATGCCTGGGCGAGCTGGCCCACGCGCTGGCGTTGCTCGGGCGGACGGAGCAGGCTCGCGCCACGCTCACGGAGGCGGAGGAGATGGCGGCACGCTGGCCGTTCACCCGGCTGCCCGTGCTGCAGGCCGCGGTCTGGGTGACGGCGGCGGAGGGCGATCTGGAGGAGGCGGTGCGCCTGTCCATCGTGGCCGCCGATCTGGCGGAGCGGCACGAGCAGGCCGGCCCGTTGATGCTCGCGCTGCACGATCTGGTGCGGCTCGGCGCGCCTGGACCGGCCGCGGACCGGCTGTCGGCACTGGCGCAACGCGTGGACGGACCACTGGCCGGCCTCCTCGCCAGGCACGCGCGGGCTGTCGGGGACCCGGGCGAGCTGGGGGTGGTGGCGGCCGAGTTCGAGCGGCTGGGCCTGGTGTTGTACGCGGCCGAGGCCACGGCGCAGCAAGCGGCTGCGTACCGGGACGCCGGCCGCGGCTCGCAGTCCAGGGGCGCGCAGACCAGGGCCTGGGCGCTGGCCGAACGTTGCCCGGGCATCACCACGCCCGCGCTGGTGCAGCTGGCCACGCCAGAGCTGACGCCGCGGCAGCGGGAGATCATCCAGCTCGCCGCCGCCGGACTGACGAACCGGCAGATCGCCGACCGGCTGACGCTGTCCACCCGGACGGCGGCCAACCACCTGCAGGCCGCCTACGACAAGCTCGGCGTCAACGACCGCACCCAGGTCGGGCGCCTGCTCACGGCGCTCAGACCAGCTTGAGCAGGCCGTCGTACAGGGTGTCCCGCTCCTCCGCGGACAGCACCTCGTACGCCGCGCCGGCCCGCAGGTTGGTGTCCGCCTCGATCCCGGCACGCAGCGGCCCGTTCCTCAGCCCGACGATCTCGGCTGCGGACAGGCCCGCTGCCTGCCAGGCGGCGGCGTGCGCGTCCGCGCGGTGGTAGCGGAGCACGGCGAGCCGGTTGAACAGCAGCACCCCTGGCGCCGCCCACTCCGGCTCGTACGGCGGCGCCACCGCCGCCAGCGCGCCGGAGCCGGCGCCGGGCAGCCGCCCCGCCTGGTCGAGCACCCTGCCCACCAGCCCGGCCAGCCCGGGCAGGTCGTGCCCGCCCCAGACCCGCTCGGCCGCGGCGCCGTGCAGCTCATAGAGCCGATGGATGAACTCCAGCCCTTCCGCCGTCAGCCGGAGGACGCCGTCGTTCTCCACCAGCGTGCCCTTGCGCACCTGCTCCTGGACGTCTGCCCCGCCGTATCGGTAGATGCTGCCGAGCTGGCCTCTTGTCACCGGTCGCAGGGGGAACACGAATCGCAGGTCGGACAGCAACCCGGGCGTCACGCCGGAGGTCTCGGCCAGCTCAGTGACCGCCTTGAGCGCCGAGGCATGCACATTGACATGGGCCGCGTCGATGATGGGCGCGATCGCCGCCGCATATTCAACCAGGTCTGGAAATTTCGGCATCGGGCGTCATTATGCCGCCGGGCTGGCGCGCCGTCCGGCAACTCCAGGATCATCATGTCCATGGCGATCATTCGATGGCTGGCCATCGGGCTTCTGTGCGGAGCGATCGTGATTCCCCTCGGGTGGTCACCACGCGGCGACGGCTTCGAGCACGCACGTCTGACGGCCGTCATGGGGCTGGTCATGGGCCAGCTCGTGACGGTCCCGACTGGGCTGCTGGCCGGCATCGTGCTCTCCGTCGTCGAGCGGCGGACGCGCCCTCCCGGCTACGTCCTCGGCGGGATCACGATGGTGTTCGGGGCCGTCGTCATGACGCAGGGCTGGGCCACATCCGAAATGGGCAGATGAGCGGCCGTCCGGGATCGGCGACCCCGATGGTGAGGCAGTTCTAGGGATGCTGGCCGCCCTCTCCGGAGCCTTCACGGTCCTCATCGCCTTGGCGATCTTCGTCGTCCGATGGGTCCCGGAATTGTCGCAGTCGCCGCCCGTCCGCAGCCGGAACGCTCCCTCGCGGCCGTGACGGCCCAGGAGGGGGACTACTCGACCGTGCGGAGGATCTGTTCGATCGACGCCGCGCGGGCGCGCAACTCGGCCAGGTCGGAGGCGGTGCGTTGCTGGGCGTCTAACGTGCCCTCGGCGAGCTGCTCGAACCGGCGCACGAGCTGGCGCAGATCCTCGGCCTGGTCGGCCTGGAGCTTGAGCTTGCGCGTCTCGAACGTGCCCACGATGAGGAGCGCGATCAGGAAGGCGACCAGGACCAGCACGCCGAGGTAGAAGATCGCCTCTGGCCAGGAATCCAGCATCAGGAGTGCTCCTCGGCTCCGGGACCCTTCTCCGGGGTCAACGTCTTCGCCGCCTCGGCCAGCGCCGAGGCGGTCAGGTGCAAACTGAAGTCCGTGACTTCGTAGAACTTCATGGCCTTGCCGTCATCCGACAGCTCCAGGTTGCCGACGATCAGTCCGGCGGCCTCGAGCTTGCGCAGGTGCATGTGGAGGAGCGGGCGGCTCACTCCGATCTCGCGCGCCAGGTGGCTGACGTAGTCACGGCCGTCGGACAGCCTGGCGACGATGCGCAGCCGCAGCGGGTTGGCCAGCGCGGCCAGCATCTCGACCAGGTCGTCGCCCGTCGGCCCGGCCGTGGTCATAGGGTCCCATCACCTGTAAGAATTTCTTTACACATGGCACGGTAGCAGTCGTCGTTCGCGGCGGCAATGGTCAGGTCGCGCGGCCGGCCACGGCCTCCGGCTCCGTCGCGGGCCGGACCGCGGCGTCCCCCGGTGCCCTGGCGCCCACGGTCAATCCGAGCGCCAGGCAGACCAGCGGGATCGCCGGAATCACGTACCGCACGTCGTAGGCCGCCAGGAACGGCGGCGCCGCGACGAGCGCGAGCGCGGCCAGCGCCGGCAGCAGGGCGTCCCACCGCCGTCGCGTCACGGCCAGCGCCAGCGAGGCCACCAAACCCACCATCAGCAGCGGGTAAGGCACATACCCGAACCGCTGGTAGGCACGCAGCCATCCGGCGAACGGCTCGACGACCCGCGTGGCGGCCAGTCCCGCCTCGTACGACTCCGCGACGCCCCGCACCGACGCGCTGATCGGCCGCTCGGCCGCAGGGAACTTGTACGGCGTCTTCTCGTCCGCGGCCGTACGCTCCCAGCGCAGCAACTCGGTGAGGTCCGTCGCGACCGTGCCCACATAGGCGCCGGGCTGGGCGAGGATGGCCTGCCTGGCGAACTCTCCGGCCAGCTGGTTACGGTTGGCCGTCCCCGGCACCTTGAGCAGCGGGGAGAAGCTCTCCCACAACCAGTGCGGCGGATAGGGACGCTGCTCGACGGGCATTCGGGGGCAGAGCACGGCCAGCCGCTCCGGCGGCTTGATCACGTCGCAGTCGGCGAAGCTCATGGTCCTGGACCACAGGAAGTTGCCGTCCGCCTCGGTGAGGGCGAACTTGCCCTTCTCCGCCTTCGTCCAGGTGGCGTACGCGCCCAGCGGGATCACCCCGGCCACGACCAGCGCCAACAGCGGGCGCCAGCCGTACCGCCTGATCAGCAGGTAGGCCGCCGTGAGCAGCAGCAGCGGCAGACCGATCGTCCGCGTGATGCCGGCCAGACCGAGCAGTAACCCGCCCACGGCGGCCGTGGCCGGCGTGACGCGCCACACGATGAGGGTGATGGCGGTGGTGACCAGCACGATGAAGATCGCGTCGGCCATGATCATGTGTTCGAGGAGGACGAGGAACTCGTCGTACAGCAGCGGGGTCACCAGCAGCGTGGCGCCCCAGCCGGGCAGGCCGCGCCGCCTGAGCAGCGCGTAGACGCCGACCGCGAGCGCCAGCCCCAGAAGGTGCTGCAGGACCGTCACCAGCGTCAGGCTGTGCGCGGGACGCAGCAGCGCCAGCAGCAGGGAGTATCCGGACGGCCTGGTCGTTCCCGGCGTCAGCTCCTCGCGCAGGAAGGCGAAGGAGTCGCCGTAGAACAGCAGCGCGGGCGGGAATCCGAGCACGGCGAGCACCCGTAGCCCGATGGCGGGCAGCATAGCGATGACCAGTGCGCGGTGACCCAAGGCGGTTCTGCTTCCTCGTGTGCCGGGTTTCTCACCATAGTCCCGACCGGTGGTGCTCCGGCCATCGGAAGGGGTTGTCTGCGGCCATTTCCGAATGACATTCTGGAATTGTCCCGGTCATCCAGGCGCCACGTCCCGCTCCCGGAGGCTGCATGACCCGCCCCGTCCTCGACAAAGAGGCCCTTCGCCGCAAATACCGCGAGGAGCGCGACAAGCGGCTCCGCCCGGACGGCAACGACCAGTACCTGCGCCTCACCGGCCGCCTCGCGCACTACCTCGACGACCCCTACACGCCGAGGACCGAGCGTGAGCCGAAGACCGACCACGTGACGGTCGCGTTCGTCGGCGGCGGGTTCGCCGGCCTGGTCACCGGCGCGCGGCTGAAGGAGTCCGGCGTCGACGACGTGCGCGTCATCGACAAGGCCGGCGACTTCGGCGGCACCTGGTACTGGAACCGCTACCCGGGAGCGCAGTGCGACACGGCGTCGTACGTGTACATGCCGCTCCTGGAGGAGACCGGCCACATGCCGACCGAGAAGTACGCGCACGCGCCCGAGATCCTCGAGCACTGCCGCCGCATCGGCAAGCACTACGGCCTGTACGACCACGCGTTGTTCCACACCGAGGTCGTGGACCTGGAATGGCTCGGCGACCGCTGGCTCGTGCGCACGAACCGGGGCGACGCGTTCACCGCCCAGTTCGTGGCGATGGGCATCGGCCCCCTCCACGTGCCGAAACTGCCCGGCATCCCGGGCATCGACGACTTCCGACGGCATGCGTTCCACACCAGCCGCTGGGACTACGACTACACCGGCGGCGACGCCTCGGGCGCGCCCATGGACCGGCTGGCGGACAAGCGCGTGGCCGTCATCGGCACCGGCGCGACGGCCGTGCAGTGCGTCCCCCACCTGGCGCGGGCGTGCAAGGAGCTGTACGTGATCCAGCGCACCCCGTCGTCCGTGGACGTCCGCGGGAACCGCCCGACCAACCCCGACTGGTTCGCCGGCATCGCCACGCCCGGCTGGCAGCAGCGCTGGCTGGAGAACTTCACGGCCATGCAGACCGGCGCGGCGGCCGAGGAGGACCTGGTGATGGATGGCTGGACCGACATCGCCCGCCGGGTCCGAGCCAAGATCAGCCAACTGGACGAGCTGACCCCTGAGACGATGCGGGCCGCCTTCGAGGACTCCGACTTCGAGAAGATGGAGGAGATCCGCGCCCGCGTCGACGCTGTCGTTGCGGACCCGGAGACCGCGCGAAACCTCAAGGCGTGGTACCGCCAGCTCTGCAAACGCCCCTGCTTCCACGACGAATACCTGCAGGCTTTCAACCTCCCCGGCACGCATCTCGTCGACACCGACGGCAAGGGCGTCGAGCGGATCACCGAGACCGGCGTCGTCGCCGCGGGAAGGGAGTACGAGGTCGACTGCGTCATCTACGCCTCCGGCTTCGAGGTCGGCACGGACTACACCCGCCGGGCCGGGTACGACCTGACCGGCCGCGACGGGGCCAGGCTGTCGCAACGCTGGGCCGAGGGCATGCGCACCATGCACGGCATCCACGTGCACGGCTTCCCGAACGCCTTCCTGGTGCAGCACACGCAGGGCGCGAACCTGCTCTCCAACATCCCGCACAACCTCACCGAGGCCGCCCGGACGATCGCGCTGATCGTCAAACACGCCCTCGACCACGGCTTCTCGGAGGTCGAGGTGACCAAGGAGGCCGAGGACGCGTGGATCGAGCTGCTGCTGTCGGGGCCGGGCTCGTTGCTCGGCGGGCCGGACTGCACGCCCGGCTACTACAACAACGAGGGCCAGGATCTCGGGCTGCGTGGCTGGCTCAACGTCGGTTACCCGCTGGGCGCGACGGCGTACTTCGCCTACATCGATCAGTGGCGGTCTTCTCACGCGTTTGACGGACTCGAATTCCGCTAGAAAAGTAGGGTTCGTTGGCATGAACGAGCAGTGGCAGGAGATCGGCGACCGGGTCTATGTCCGGCGTCACCGGTCGTTCGACATGAACACGGGTCTGATCGTCGGTGATGACGGGCACTGCCTGGTGCTGGACACGCGTACCTCGCACCGGGAGGCGGCGGACCTGATCGAGGCCGTCAGGCGGATCACCCCGGGCCCGTGGACGGTCGTCAACAGCCACTCCCACTTCGACCACTACTTCGGCAACGCGCTGTTCCGGCCCGCCGAGATCTGGGGTCACGCCAGGTGCGCCGAGGAGATCGAGCGGTACGGCGAGCAACAACGCGCCAACGTGATCGCGCAGCTGCCCGACCGGCGGGAGGAGCTGGAGGAGATCACGATCGTGCCGCCTGACCAGACGTTCACGGCCGCGGCCAGCCTGGACATCGGCGGGCGCATCGTGCATTTGCGGCACTTCGGGCTTGGGCACAGCAGCAACGACGTCGTGCTGCACGTTCCCGACGCCGGGGTCGTGTTCGCGGGGGACCTGGTCGAGGAGGGCGCGCCGCCGGCGTTCAGCGACTCGTACCCGCTGGACTGGCCGGCCACCGTCGCCGCGATGCTGGACGAGATGCCGGAGCCGGTGATCGTGCCGGGGCACGGCGCGGTGGTGGACCGGGCGTATGCGCAAGCCCAGCAGAGTGAGCTGGCGCTCGTGGCGGAGCTGGCCAAGCGGGCGCACGTGGAGGGGCTGCGCGACCTGATCAAGCACTTCCCCTATCCCGAGGACGTGGTCAGGCAGGCCATCGACCGCGCCTTCCTGCAGCTCGACGCCTGACCTGCCCGAACGCGCATTCACGCTGACCGCCGTGCGCACGCCCGAGGGCTGGCGCTTCGCCTCCTTCCAGAACTCCCGGGTGGGCACGCCGGCAACCGGTATGGCGATCGTTCCGCTCAGCTGGGTCACAAGGGCAAACCAGCTGATCTAGTGACGTGCTCGTGAACGACGGCACCCCAGTCCGACAGTCCCACGAGCCTCGCCCTGACCCGCTGGGCGTCGGGGTGGTCGAGCTCCTCGAAGATCTGCAACGCGTCGCCCCAGATGAGCCGGGCGGTGTCACCCTCGCCCAGCTTCTGGTGGCTGTCACCCAGCCGGGTGAGCGTTCCCGCCACGCTGCACAGGTCGCCGGCGTGCCGGAACAGCTCCAGGCTCTGCCGGTAGCAGTCGATGGCTTGCTCGTGCTGCTGGAGATGATGATGGATGTGGCCCAGGCTGTCCCATGTCGCCGCTTGGCCGTGGAGGTCACCCGTGAGGTACTGCAGGTCGAGCGCCTGCCGGCAGTAGGCGAGGGCCTTGGGATGCTCGCCGAGCAACGTATAGTGCCAGCCGACCGCGTTGAGCGCCCTCGCCTGCCCGGCCTGATGGTTGGTCCGCTGGTAGAGGTCAAGCGCCTGCTCGGCGTGGCTGAGCGCCTCCTGGTAATGTCCCTGCCGTTCGAGCACTCCCGACATGTTCCCGTGCGTGTGCGCGGCGCCGGTGAGGTCGCCCAGGTCGCCGTAGAGCCGGAGCGCGGACTGGAAATGCCCGAGGGCGTCGTCATAGCGGCTCAGCTTGGTGAGGGCCCACCCGAGGTTCCGGTAGGCGTGCGCCTGTCCGATCTCGTCGCCGGTACGACGGGCAGCCTCCAGGCCTAACTCCTGGAGTCCGGCCTGTTCACGCCATCGACCCTGCCGGTCTAGAAAATCATTCAACAGCCATGCAAGCTGCCATAAATGCGTGTCGAACCCTGACTGCGCAGCAAGGGAGACGGCCGCCATCAGGACCGGATGTTCGGCCTTGAACCATTCCCATGCCTGCGCGTGGTCGGTCAGCGCCGACAGGACGACCCCGGGCTGGGGCGGCGCAAGGAGCAGAGGGTTCTGATGGACGTTGAGCAGCCGGGCCGAGTGGTGTGCGGTGTGCACGTAGTGGTCGAGCAGCCGGTGGAGAGCGGCCTGCCGTTCGGACTCGACCTCGTGGGCGGTCGCGAGCTCGGCGGCGTAGGCCCGCAGCAGGTCATGGAAGGCGTAGCGGCCGTGAGCGTGCTGGGTGAGCAGGTGCGTGCGGGTCAGCTCGGCCAGCAAGGGACGCGCCTGGGCCAGGGACATGCCGACGAGGCTGGCGGCGGCCGGCGCGGTGATCTCGGGGCCGGGGTGGGAACCGAGCAGCCGGAACAGCCGGGCGGTGTCGGTGGTGAGCGCGTGGTAGGACCACGAGAACACGGTGCGGATCTGGGTCATCGGTTCGCCGCCATCGAAAACGTCCAGGTAGGCGTCGTCCAGTTCGGCGACCAGAGCGGACAGCGAGACGTCGGGGTTGCTCGCCGCCCGGGACGCCACGATCGCGATGGCCAGGGGAAGTCTCGCGCAACGCCTGATGATCTCCTCCGCCGCGTCGGCCTCGTCGACCACCCGGTTCGCGCCCAGACGCTTGGCCATCAGCTTGCGGGCGTCCGAGACGGGCAGCAGCTTGAGGAACAGCGGGTGGGCGCCTTCCATCGCCACGAGCCCGGACAGCTGGCTACGGCTGGTCACCAGAACCAGGCAGCCCGGCGAACCCGGCAGGAGTGGACGAACCTGCTCGGAGTCGCGGGCGTTGTCGAGCACGATCAGGACCCGGCGTCCAGTGAGCATGCTCCGGTAGAGGCCGGTCTGGGCGGCCAGGCCGGCCGGCACCCGTTCGGGTGGCACGCCCAGCGCCTCCAGGAGGCTTCGCATCGCGTCGGCAGGGCTCATCGGCGATCCGGTCGGGTCGAAACCTCGGAGATTGACGTACAGCTGGCCACCCGGGAAACGTTTACTGACTTGGTGTGCCCAGTGCACGGCCAAGGCCGTCTTCCCCACTCCGGCCGCTCCCGACAACACGGTGACAACGACCGCGGTGGGCTGCTCGTCGGCGGCGGCCAGGATCGCGTCGAGCCGCTCCAGCTCGGGGTCGCGTCCGACGAATCCGTAGACGTCCAGAGGCAGTAGGGCAGGCGACATCGAAGCGGGCTCGGGCGAGGCGTTCAGAACCTGCCGGTGAACCTCGCGGAGGTATTCGCCCGGCTCGATGCCCAGCTCCTCGATCAGCACGCGCCGGACTTCCTGGTAGACCCGCAGGGCCTCGGCCCGCTGGCCGGAAGCGTTCAGCGCCAGCATGAGCTGGCCGTGGAACCGTTCACGCAACGGGTGGCTGGCGACGAGAAAGCGCAGCTCGCCGACGAGCGAGGCGTGCCGGTTCAGCGCGAGCTCCGCGTCGACGCATTCCTCCATCATCTGGCACCAGGTGTCCTCCCATACCCGGACGTAGTGCGCCCGCAGTACCTCGGAGTCGATGCCGGTCATGGGTTCGCCTCGCCACAGGGCGAGCGCGTCCCGGAGTAACGCGGACTGCCCTTGCTGGTTCATGCCCGCGGCAGCCTGGGCGGCTCGCGCGCGCAGACGCTGGACCTGTGCCGTGTCCACGTCGCACATGTCCACGTTCAGCAAGTAACCACCCGGCTGGGTGAGGAGGACCTGCGAAGTCGCGAGGAGCTTGCGCAGGCGCATGACATGGCTGTGCACGGTTTCCCGTGCCGTCAAGGGTGGACCGCCGTCCCATAAGCAGTCCACGAGGTGCTCGACGGGGACGACCTCGCCGAGGCGGAACGCGAGCGCCGCGAGGATGATGCGTTGTTTGGCGGAGGTGACCGGTATCAGCATGTCCCGGTCGTCGCGGATCTCCAGTGGGCCAAGCAGCTTGATCTTCATCGACTGCTCACCTTTCCGGCGCCATCGAGTTGCCAGCCGGATGCCAGAAGCGCCTGGCATAATGCCGCTTTTTTGGCTGATCAATCACACAATGATCAGCCAAACCGGGCGCGTCAACCGGGCCGGTCAATCAGTGAAGTGAATTCCTGACAGCCGGTGCCATCGAGCTGCCATCCCCCTGCCAGGCGGGGTCGCGACGATCTCGGAGGAACACCGAGAAGCGCCTGTGAGGAGACAAACTTGCGCAGGTTCACGTTAGGCGCCGCGGTCGCGGCGGTACTGCTTCCCCTGCTCGCCGCACCGGCAGCCGCTGCCGAGACCGTCGAGGAAGCGCCGACGGTACCGGTCCAGCAGATCGGCCCCGGCCTCTACTTCCCCGAATCCAACACCTACGAGCTCCACGAAGTGGACGTGGCGGCGGGCGCGATCGGCCGGCGTCACGACGTGGCCGTTGTGGACGGCGGCCTGGCCAAGCCGCAGACCGCCCCCGCCTCACGCCCCGAGCTGGGCGTCTTCGGACCCGGCTGGCAGGCCAACTTCCTCGGCGGCACGATTGCCCGGAAGCTGGAGATGCAGAACGGCGCCATCGTCGTTACCGAGCTGGCAGGCGGGGCATCCAACCGCTACGCGCTGACCAGCAGCGTCTCCTTCCCCTCGGGCGGCGGCGTGCAGAAGTACGAGGCCTCCGACGGCTCCAAGATCACGGAGACGACCAAGTGGGACGCGACGGCCGGAGAGCTGCGCACCACGATCGTGGAGACCCTCGCGACGGACCTGGGTACGGAGGCCGGCGACGACACCTTCGTCAACGCCAGTGGCGTGCCGTACAGCGCGGCTGCGCTGAGCCTCACCTACACCTGGACCAAGCTGGGCACGCTCCAGGGCGACAACTGGCGGGTCGCCGGTCTCGGGACCAGCGCGTTCGGCACCACCGCGATGACCTACGACTCCGCGGGACGGATCAGCACCATCAAGGAGCCGGCCGCAGGCGAGAAGCCGGAAGAGACGGTGACGCTCCACTACGCGGCCACCACCACGGCCACCGCCGGCTCGTTCGGCGACTACGCCGGCCAGATCAAGGAGATCACGCTCGTCTCCGGCTCCGAGGCGCCGAAGACCGTGGCCGGCTTCGACTACGACCTGTCGGGCTGGCTGCGCTCCACGAGCGACCCCAGCAGCGGCACTCCCGAAGAGACCTACGCCTACGACGGGTCCGGCCGCCTGTCCGAGATCGACTCGCTCGACCTGGGCGCCTGGGATCTGTCCTTCCCGGCGAACAGCGCTTCTCCCGCCGTGACCTCCACCGAGCCCGAGCGCCCCACCGCTACCGACGCGCTGTCAGGGCCGACAGGAGAAATCGACCCCAACACCGGACCGGACCCCGCCGACTTCACCAACCCCGACGTCGACGGGGCGCTGGCCTCCCCCAGCTACTGCTCCACCGCCGCGAACTGGCTGTGGTACACGCGGAAGTACTGCGCGAGCAAGGTCGCGCACTACGGCTGGCACAACCCGTACTTCAAGAACACCCCCACCGGCTTCCGCGTCGTCGGCATCAACCACGACCACTGCACGAACGCGCCGGACCAGCCCCGCTGGAATGTGTTCTGGAAGTTCGACTTCCGCGTGGCCTGCGACATGCACGACTACGGCTACGGCCTGATCGGGAACACCTACAAGGGCTACAGGTGGTACCTCGACCGGAACAAGAAGTCCTCGGTGGACAACCTGTTCTTCACCACGCTCGCCAGCAAGACCTGCCCCAAGTACTCGATCGTCATGCGGCCGGGCTGCCTTCGGTGGGCCGCCATTTACCGCCTCGGCGTGCTCGCCGGCAACCCCAAGAACGGCGCGAACGCGACCTGATAGCAGCAAAGTGACCCATGACCGGATGGCGGGTGACCGCCATCCGGTCCCTTTCCACGGAGGTCCCGGATGAGCTGGATCGGCACGAGAGTCCGCAGACGCAGAAACGGCAGGAGAGCGGCACTGGCCGCCGGTTCCTATCTCGCCGTCGTGGTGGTCACGGCGGGAGTCGCGGAGTACGTCTCCGTGACGTCCGGCGCTCCCATCGGGGCGAGCGTGGTGCTGATGGTCATCACCTTGCCCACCTCGCTGCTGGCCATCCTTCCGCGGCTTTTCGGCATCGGGGAGAACGTTCTGGAAGGCGATGGCCTTCTCATCGCGCTGGTGGGGTGCGGCGTCTTCCAGGCCTGGCTGTTGTGGCTGCTGCTCCGCGGCCCACGCATTCGATAACGCCTCAGATTTCGATAGATAAGGCGAAATATGCCATGAAAAGGTCTCTGGCCATCGTCCTGGCGTTAACCGTCACGTCGCTCATGGGTGCCCAGGCGGCAACGGCGACCCCGACCCCGCAACCAACTGGCATAGCCACGACAGCCGTAGAGTCCCCCACCATCGATCCCGTACTACGCAAGAAGACGACCGATAACCGCAAGGTCCGCGTCAACGTGCTCACCAAGTCCCGGGACCAGCTTCCCGCCGCGGCCGCCACCGGCACGGCCCTGGAGACCTTCTCTCGCCTTCCCGTGGTCACCATGCGGGTCGACGCGGCCGGCCTGGACCGCCTGGCCGCGCAGGACGGCGTGGTGAGCGTCACCGAGGACGTCCCCGTCCCGCCGGTTCTCGCCCAGAGCATCCCCCTGATCGGCGCCGACAAGACCACGGCCGCGGGCCTGACCGGCGCCGGCAGCGCGGTAGCCGTCCTGGACACTGGGGTGGCACGCAGTCACCCCTTCCTCGCCGGCCGAGTGGTCGCCGAGGCCTGCTTCTCTCCCTCCGACGTCGAATACGGTGCTTCCAGCCTCTGCCCCAGCGGTGCGGACGAGCAGGAGGGCACCGGAGCGGCCGACTCCGATCAGGGGCCGTGCGCGGCCGCCGACCTCGACTGCGACCACGGGACCCACGTGGCCGGCATCGCCGTCGGCAACGGCGCGAACGTCAGCGGCGCCCCGCCGGCCGGCGTGGCCCCCGGCGCCAACCTGGTCGCGATCCAGGTGTTCAGCAAGTTCGACTCCGAGGACTTCTGCGGTGCGGGCGCCGCGCCGTGCGTGCTGAGCTTCACCAGTGCTCAGCTCCTCGCCCTGGAGAAGGTCCTGGAGCTCAAGGAGTCCGGCACCCCGGTGGTGGCCGCCAACCTGAGCCTGGGCGGTGGCCGGTGGACCGCGGCCTGCGAGACGGACGTGCGCAAGGAAATCATCGACGTCCTGCTGGCGGCGGGCGTAGCCACGGTGATCGCAGCCGGGAACAACGGGTATGGCGACGCGGTCACCGCGCCCGCCTGCGTCTCCTCGGCCGTCACGGTGGGCAGCACCACCGATGACGACGCCGTCTCCACCTTCAGCAACCGAGGCCCCCTGCTGGACGTGCTGGCTCCCGGTACCGGGATTCTCTCCTCGATTCCCGGCGCCAAGTGGGGAACGATGAGCGGCACCTCGATGGCCGCTCCGCACGTGACCGGTGCGCTGGCCGTACTCCGCCAGAAGTTCCCCGGCACCGGCATCGGCGAGCTGATCTCCCGGATGACGAGCACGGGCAAGTCGATCGCTTACACGGGCGCCAGCACTCCTCGGCTCCAGTTGGACGCGGCCGCCCTCGCCCAGCCGACCCCCACCCCGACCCCGACCCCGACGCCGACCCCGACCCCGACGCCGACCCCGACGCCCACGCCGACCGAGCCGGAGAATGGCCAATGGCCGGTGTACTTCGCCAACTGGAACGACTACACGATTCCAGAGCCCGGCCATGTGGAATCGCCGATCGAGGTGAGCGGCCTGCTCGGCAACGCGCCCGCGTACGTGCACGTCTACGTCTACATTCAGCACACCTGGGTGGGCGATCTGAAGATCGACCTGATCAGCCCGGACGGCACGGTCCACGCGTTGCAGGGGCCCTCCCCTAGCGACGCCGACGTCATCGACGAGACCTACCGGGTGGACGCCAGTACTGTGGAGACGCCGAACGGGACCTGGAAGCTACGCGTCGAGGACGCCTATACCGGTGACACCGGAATCATCGACGGCTGGACGCTGGACTTTCCCTTCTACGAGAACTGGGACGACTACGACATCCCCGACCGCGGCGTCATCGAGTCTCCCATCTCGGTCATCGGGTGGCTCCCGGGGAACGCCCATAACAAGGTGACGGTCTACGCGGACATCCATCACAGCTGGGTGGGCGATCTGAAGATCGACCTGATCAGCCCGAACGGCACGGTGTACCCGCTGCGCGCGACGAACTCCAAGGACAGCGGCGACGTCATCCACGAGCTCTATCCGGTGGACGCGAGTTCGTCACCGGCGAACGGGACGTGGAAGCTACGGGTCGAGGACGTCACCGCAGGCGACACGGGCTATATGGACGGGTGGTGGCTCAAGTTCTGATTCCACGGTAGCGCGCGACTGCCGGGCGGCGCTGTCGCGTTCGCGGAGTACGCCCTGCCGATCAAGCCAGCCTGATTCTCCCCTTCACCACCTTGATCTTCTTACGGGCGAGCGGCTTTGTGGCGGGGCCGTTCACCACCGCCCCGGTCGAGGCGCTGAATTTGCTGCCGTGGCACGGGCAGTTGATCGTGCCACGGCTCACGCTCGCCACCGCGCAGCCTTGGTGGGTGCACTTGGCGCTGAAGCACCGGTAGACGCCCTTCTTCGGCTGGGTGATCACGTACTTTCCCTTGATGATCCGGCCGCCGCCGAGCGGGATGCTCTTGGTTGTGGCGAGCACGGGACCTGCCGCCGCCTCGGCCCTGCCGGGCCACAGGAAAACGACTCCGGCGCCCGCGGCGCCACCTCGGACGATCAATGCACGGCGTGTGAGCATGGTTGCCTCCTTCAACCATTCTCACGTCCAGCGAGCACTCGTGGTTCACATGTGACACAAGGGAAATCTGGCGATGAATCCGCCGCCCGCGTACACAAGAGAGCCCTGGTGCAGAGCCGCGATGTCCCGCGCGATCGGCAGCCCGAGCCCGGCGCCGCCGGCGTCCCTGGCCCGTGCCTCGTCCAGCCTGGTGAAGCGGTCGAACACGGCCTCGCGCTGCTCGAACGGGATCCCGGGCCCGTCGTCGAGCACCTCGAGCACGGCCTCGTCCGCCTCGGCGTGCACGCGTACGCACACCGTCGAGGCGGCGTGACGTACCGCGTTGTCGGTCAGGTTCGTCACCAGGCGGTCGAGATGCGCCCGGGAGCCCTTCATCACCACGTCGGGCTCGATGTCCAGCTCCACCCGCACCTCGGGCCGCCGCCGTACCCGCAGCGACTCCTCGGCCGCCACTTGCCCGAGGTCCAGCTCCGCGCTGCGCAGCGGCTCGCCCGCGTCCAGCTTGGCCAGCATGAGCAGGTCGGCGGCCAGGGACTGCAGCCGCTCGATGTCGGCCAGCGCCTCCTTGGTCAGCTCGCTGGGCTCGGCCAGCTCCAGCCGGGCGCGCAAGGTGGCGATGGGGCTGCGCAGCTCGTGCGCCGCGTCGGCGACGAACCGCTTGTGCGTCTCCACGGCCGTCTCCAGGCGGTCGAGCGTGCCGTTCACGGTGATGGCCAGCGCCGCGATCTCGTCTTTGGAACTCGGTACGGGGACACGCTGGTGCAAGTCACGCGCGGTGATGTCGGCGACCTTGGCCCTGATCGCGGCCACGGGAGCCAGCGTGCGGCCCACGGAGAACCAGGTCATGGCGGCCACCACGAGCAGCACCGCGGGCATGCCGGGCAACAGCGCGCCGTACAGCGTGCGCAGGGCGTCCGAGGCGCCGGCCAGCGAGGCCCTCGACCACAACATGGCGGGGCCGGTCTGGGTCGTCACCTTCATCCCGGCGACGGCGTACTCGCCGGGCTCGGCCCATTGGTTGATGGCTTCGGCCTTGCCGGCGGTCAGCACGACATCGGGGTCGGCGACCGCGGCCGCCGTGCCGTCCTGCAGCCGCACCACCCCTGCCTTGCTCTTCTCCGCGGGAACGGTGACCGGGGTGCCGGGCGCTATCTCGATCGTCTCGACGAGCGGTGCCGCAGCCTCAGCCTTCCTGGCCGCCTCGGCTCCCGCGCTGCTCTCCAGGCTGCCGCGCAACAAGATCACCAGTAGCAGCGCCACGACCCCCAGGGTGAGCGCCACGACCAGCGTCGCCGCCGCGGTCGCCCGCAGCCGCACGGACGAGAGCCCCACGGCCATCCGCCGCCACCCGATCACACCGCCTCCAACCGGTAACCAGCCCCGCGGACCGTCATGAGCGTCGTCCGGCCGAACGGCACGTCGATCTTCCTGCGCAGGGCGCTGATGTAGACCTCGACGATGTTCGGGTCGCCGTCGTAGGAGAAGTCCCAGGCCTGGGCCAGCAGCTCGCTCTTGGAGACCACCTCGCCGGGCCGCCGCGCGAGCGCGTGCAGCACCGCGAACTCCTTCGGCGTCAGCCCGATCTCCACGTCGGCCCTGCGGCACCGCAACCCGGCCGGGTCGATCACGAGGTCTCCCACGGTGATCGACACCGGCCGCTCGCGCCCGCCCCGCCGCACCAGCGCGCGCAGCCGGGCCAGCAACACCACGTACGAGAACGGCTTGGCCAGGTAGTCATCGGCCCCGTTGTCGAGCGCCTCGGCCTCGTCGTAGACGCCGTCCTTGGCCGTGAGCATCATGATCGGCGTCCAGTCGCCCGCCTCGCGCAGCCGGGAGCAGACGGCGTATCCGTTCATCCTGGGCACCATCACGTCCAGGACGATCACGTCGTACGCGTTCTCGGTGGCCATCCACAGCCCGTCGCGCCCGTCGTGGGCCACGTCCACGGCGAAGCCCTCGCCCGCCAGCCCACCCTTGATCAGGTCGGCCAGTCGCTCCTCGTCCTCCACCAGTAAGACTCGCACGCCGTCCAGGATCTCTCAGGTGACCTAAAGCCAACCTGAAGATCATTTATGGCCTCTTCAGGATCGTTTCAGGTACGGCGGGTCAGTCTCGGGGGTGTTCGACCGATCCCAGTGAGGAGAACTCATGTTCAAGCGACGTCTCGCGGTGCTCGGCGCGGTCTGCGCGCTCGCGCTGACCGGTCTGGCCGGGTCCGCCCTGGCCGACGAGCCGCCTTCCGCGGCGGGGGCCAAGGTGACGTGCACGACCAGTGACGGCAAGACCATCGAGCTGCCCGGGGTCGAGCCGGGCAAGCCGATGGGCGTCCTGGTCACGTCCGAAGGGGAGGTGAAGCAGGTCGATCCGGGCGAGATGGTGAAGGTGCATGCCGTTCCCGCGGAGAAGCTGCCCGAAGGAGCCGAGCCGCCCGTCATGGTGCAGAAGGTCGAGGCCGGTGCGGTGCCCACCGAACTCGCCTATGGCGATGCGGTGCCCGCCGTTCCCGCCAAGCCTGCCGAGGCCCTGCCCGTGCCCCCGGAGGCCGGGAAGGCTCCCGAGGGCGGCCCTGGCAAGGCGGTCACCATCGTCTGCGAGAAGCCCGAGTAGTCACCCGGCGAACGACGGGTGCGGCCCCAGCGCCCAGTACTCGAACAGGCCGTGGCCGACGAGCCCGTCGTACTCGAAGCGCCCGACGGCGTCCACCAGGCCCCACATCTTGGCGGCGTCGTCGGGCAGCCGGTACGTCACGCCCTGCACCACGGGCCCGGGACCCTGGTACATGCCGTGCCGCCAGTCCGGCTCCAGCCCGTAGCCGGTGCCCACCATGAGGTGCACCGGAAGGAGCGGGGTGCAGTGCACGTCGAACGGCTTGCCCCCCGGTGGGGAGAAGGTGATCACGGCCTCGACGACGTCCCGGGTACCGGGGGCGTAGACGGGGCGGTAGTCAGGCCGGCCGAGATACTCCTCCTCCCGCCCGTCCGGCCACACGCGCACGGCCTCCTCCAGGAGCCGGCGGCCCCGCTCGTCCTCCTGCACGATGCAGAGGATGGCGTGGTCGTCGAACTGCATGGGCGCGTAGAGCCAGTAGAAGGTGCCGGGGTTCTTGGCCTGGATGCCGGGCGGCTCGGGCTCGCCGACCGGCCTGATGCCCCAGGACCGGTCCCTGGTGCCCTGCCAGCGGTCGGGGGTGACCGGGATGTCCTCCCCGCCGATCCTGATATGTCCGGACCAGCGGCCGGTTTGCGCCAGGCGCACCGAGTCGAACATGACACGCTCCTGCCACCGCAGGAAGTGCCGGGGTTCGAGGGTCGCCGGGATCGTGCCTTCCCAGAGCAGGTCGAAGGACAGGCCATGCTCGTTCGGCTCCAGGACCACCCTGAGCCGCTTGAGCCCTTCGACGACCTCGACGCGGAAGGGGCCGATCCCGGTGTCCATCCGGTCGGTGCCGAGCTCGCGCGAGGCCCGGACGACGCGGTGCAGGTCCCGGTGCCGTACGCAGGCGAAGGCGTCGGTGACGCCCAGGTTGGGGTACTGGCCGAGGCCGACGATCAGCATGAACTCGCCGGTGCCCGCGTGGCAGTTGAAGTAGTAGCGGTCGTAGAAATTGCGGTCGGACGTGGCCACGTGCCGCATGACCTGGGCCGCCTGATGGACGGGGTAGTCGTCGAGGGGTGACAGCGCCATGCCCGGTTTGTAGCAAGCGCTTGGTAACACGTCAACGGCAGAAAGAGAAGCGCGCCCTCGCACAAGGTCGAGGGCGCGCTTTCCCGGCGAGATCAGGGCATCTTGCGGGATGCCTCGTCCGCCTTGTTCGACACGTTGGCCGCGATCCGGTCCGCGGACTCGGCGGTCCGTTCCGCCTTCTCGTTGACCCATCGTGAGGCATCGGAGGCGGATTCCTTCATGTGCTCGGTCCACTGCTGGGCATTGCGGCGGTAGGCCATGTAGCCCATCGCCCCTAGCGCAATCCCGGTCATGAGAACGAGCATCGGCCACCGCCGCGACCGCGTGGGCGTCGGGTCGATCTTCCTTGCCGCCGTGGTCAGCATGTGGCTGACCCTGGGGGCGAATTCGTCTTCGAACCCGTGCGCCGCGGACTCCAGCCGCGGCGCCGCCCAGTAGCGGGCGTCTTCGAAGCGATGGGCGGCGGCCGTCCTGGCCTGGTCCGCCATCGGTGCCATGCGGTGGCCGGTTCGCACGGCCTGGGCCCGCATTCGGCCCATCCACGTGGCCGGTACATCTATGACCACGCGGCGTCTTCTCAGTGTGAGGGACACGACAACCTCCCCTGTCGTTGGAGCCCCGAGCCTGACCTTCCCTGGGCAAGGCGGCTCAATCATGGCCGTCCATGGGAGGATGGCTCAGAAGGCCGTACGGCCATAGTCCACAAAACACCACAAAACCAACCCGGTGCATAGAGGGGGGCAGCTGTCTCGTGGCTGAGAAGCTGATCGCAAACCTGCAGACCAATCGCGGCAATATCAAGGTAGAACTCTTTCCCACCAAGGCCCCGAAAACGGTGCGCAACTTCGTGGAGCTGGCCGAAGGCACCCGCGAATGGACGCACCCGGGCACCGGTGAGAAGAGCACCGCCCGCTACTACGACGGCACCATCTTCCACCGGGTCATCCCCGGCTTCATGATCCAGGGCGGTGACCCGCTGGGCCAGGGCGTCGGGGGGCCCGGCTACGAGTTCGACGACGAGATCCACCCGGACCTGTGGTTCAACCGGCCATACCTGCTGGCCATGGCCAACGCGGGCATCCGCTTCGGCAAGGGCACCAACGGCTCGCAGTTCTTCATCACCGTGGTGCCGACGCCGCACCTCAACGGCAAGCACACCATCTTCGGCGAGGTGATCGAGGGGCAGGAGGTGGTCGACGCCATCGCCAAGACCCGCACCGACAGTCGGGACCGCCCGGTGGAGGACGTGGTCGTGGAGTCGGTCACCATCGAGCGCGTCCAGTCCTGACGGGACACTGAAGGGGACGGGCCCTCCGCTGGAGGGCCACGCGCCCACCACGGCGCCGCCGCGCTCCTCGGGCGCCGTCCACGTGAAACACGCTCACGGCGGCGCCCACGCGCCTACAGCGGCCGGCTCACCGCGATCGCGCCGCAGACGTCCCACACCAGCGGCTCTGCCGTGTTGAGGGTGGCGTGTCGAGGAGCGGGGTTGCCGCGGGAACGAGCAGAACAGCAGCGCGAAGTCGCGGCACACGCCGACGAGGCGGTCGTCGAGCTTGCGGGGCTGCGTCAAGGGAGCATCGTCGCGCTCGATGGGCCGGATCGGGCGGCACGCGGCAGGCCTGTGCACGCCTTAGGCTTTTGGTCATGACCAGCCAGCCGCCCAGCCCGCCCCCACAGCCCGAGCAGCCGGCTGAGGCCGTGCCCACGTGCTACCGGCACCCCGACAAGGAAACCTGGGTCCGCTGCCAGCGCTGCGAGCGTCCCATCTGCCCCGACTGCATGCGCGACGCGGCGGTGGGCTTCCAGTGCCCGGAATGTGTGGCCGAGGGCAACCGCGGGATCCGCCAGGCCAAGTCCACCTTCGGCGGCAGCGTCGTGCGCACGCCGTTCGTGACGTACGCCATCCTGGTCATCAACATCCTGGTCTTCGGCGCCCAATACCTCACGGGCGACGAGGTCACGGCGGAGCTGGCCATGTGGCCCGCCGGCGTGGCCGCGCTCGACCAGTATTACCGGCTGATCACCGCCGCGTTCGTGCACGGCGGCGTCTTCCACATCCTGTTCAACTGCTGGGCGCTCTACGTCGTGGGCCCATACCTGGAGCGCGCCTTCGGCCACGTGCGTTACGTGGCGCTCTATGTGATCAGCGCACTCGGTGGCTCCGTGCTCGGCCTCTGGATCGACCCGCTCAACCAGCCCACGGTCGGCGCGTCCGGGGCCATCTTCGGCCTGTTCGGCGCCGTGTTCGTGGTCGGGCGCAAGCTCAACATGGACGTGCGCGGCATCGCCGTGCTCATCGTGATCAACCTCGCGATCACGTTCATCGTGCCCGGCATCAGCTGGACCGGCCACATCGGCGGCCTGATCACCGGCTCGCTGCTGGCAGGAGCGATTGCCTACGCCCCCAAGAACAACAGGACCCTGTGGCAGGTCCTGGCGATCGCGGGAGCGCTGGCATTGCTGGCCGTGCTTGTGATGGTGCGGGCGTCGGCCATCCTGGCCGCCGCCTGATCCCCCACAGGGTGTGGAAAAAGCTGTGGAAAGAACTACCTCCAGCGTGTGGAAAGAACCACACCGAAGATGATGAAAACAAACCCGATCAGCAGGTTCCAGTTCTGGAGGTCGCCGATGAAGGGTGTCTGCGGCGCGACGTAATACACCGCTATCCAGAGGATGCCGATGATCCACGCGACGACCATCGTGGGCGCCAGCCAGCGGGGGCTGACCTTGACCTGCTGAGACCTCTGCGGCGGGGTGTAGACCGCCTTCTTGCGAGCCTTGGACTTGGGCACTGGGTAACTCCTGCTGAGGGCCTGGGGCATCCGGATCGTCCGCAGGCTCTCCGATTAGCCTAATTGAAGTGGGGTCCAGAATAGTCGCCAAGCGCATGTCGTGGCGATCCCTGGCCGCCGCGGATGCTCGAAGAGCCTGATCGAAGACGGACTGGCAGGCTGGTTCTGCTGCTCCAGTGTGCTGGTCGCAGTGGCGGTCGCCGTAGTCTGGAGTGTCATCCTTCCGCAACTGGAGTCCTTGGTGACGCTCGACGAGGTGACCATAAGGAAATGAGCCGCGTGCTGGTCGTGGACAACCACGACAGCTTCGTCCACACGATCGTCCAGTATCTGCGTGCGCTGGGCGCGGACTGTGACGTGCGGCCGCGCGACCACGTACGCGTGGGCGACGCCGACGGCTTCGACGGCGTGCTCATCAGCCCTGGACCCGGCACGCCCGAGGCGGCCGGCGTCAGCGTCCCCTTGGTCCGCCACGCGGCCGCGCGCGAGCAGCCGCTGCTCGGCGTCTGCCTGGGCCACCAGGCCATCGCCATCGCCTTCGGCGGCACGGTGTCCCGCGCGCCCGAGCTCTTCCACGGCCAGACCAGCGACATCCTCCACGACGGCAAGGGCGTGTTCGAGACGCTGCCCTCGCCGGTGCGGATGACCCGCTATCACTCGCTCGCCGTGCTGCCCGAGACCGTGCCTGAGGTGCTCGACGTGACCGCGCGGACCGCGGACGGCGTCATCATGGGCCTGCGCCACCGCCGGGCGCCCCTTGAGGGCATCCAGTTCCACCCCGAGTCGATCTTGTCGGAACACGGCCACACCTTGCTCGAGAATTGGCTGCGCGGAACCGTGTAACAAACGCCGCGCGTACGGCGACTAACTAGTGAGCGTCCCCGCCGTTGCCCCCGAGCGGCGGGGGCGTTTTTTTCGTCTCACGAGCAAACGGAGGGCCGCCCGTCCACGAGGGGACGGGCGGCCCTTTCCGCCTGGACGAGGAGACCTCAGCCGCCGAGGGGGTCGTCGTCGATCGGGTTGTCAGACGGCGGGTCCTCAGGGAAGTCCGTCTGGTCGTCGGTGGGCTGTTCGGTGGGGAACGGGTCGGTGGGCTGCTCCGTCGGCTGCTGGTCGGGACCCGTGGACACCACGATCGTCACCGTCGTGTTCGCCGGCAGCTTGGTGCCCTCGCCCGGGTTTTGCTGGACGACCGTGCCCTCGGGCTGGTCACTCGGCTGCGGGACGACCTTGGCCTTGAAGCCGGCCGCCTTCAGCTGCGCGGTGGCGTCCTCCACGGTGAGCCCGACGAGGCTGGGGACCTCGCCCAGCTCCTTGGGGACCCACAGAGTGACCGTGCCACCCTCTTCGATCGACTCGCCCGACTTGGGCTTGGTGGCGACGACCGTGCCCTGCGGCTTGGAGGAGACCCTGGTCTGGACCGTGGCCTGCAGGCCGGCCTTCTCCAGGGCCGCGGTGGCCTCCGCCTGCGACATGCCGATGAGGCCGTCAGGCACCTTGACCTTCTTCGGGCCCGTGGACACATAGAGCTTGACGGTCGAGTCCTTCGGTGCCTTGGTGCCCTCGGGGGGATCCGTCTTGATGACGGTGTCCTTGTCGATCTCGGAGCTGGGCTCCTTCACCACCTCGACCTTGAACCCCAGGCTGGTGAGCTGGCTCTCGGCGTATTTCTGATCCTGCGAGACGAGGGACGGGATCGCGACCGTCGTCTGCGCCGGCGTGTTGCCGGTGCCGAAGATCAGGTAGCCGGCCGTGACGAAGCCGCCGATGATCAGCAGGGGGATGATGATCCACAACGCGGTCTTGACGCCGTTGCCGCCACCGCCGGAGGCCCTGCGCCGCCCGCCACGGCCGCCGCCGCCCTCACCATCGCCGTAGTCGTACGGCGGGACGGCGCTGGTGCGCTGCGTGGCCGGGCCGGTGGCGGCCTGCGTGGCCGTCATCATGCGCGTGCCCTGGCCGTAGTTGCTCGTCATCGCCATCGTCTGGGCGTCGGTCGGCATGCCGGACATCGCCCGCTGGATGTCGGTCCGCATGTCGGCCGCGCTCTGGTAACGCTGGGCCGGGTCCTTGGCCATGGCCTTGAGCACGATCGCGTCGGCCCACGGCGGGATGTCGCGGTCGATCTGCGACGGCGGGATCGGCTCCTCGCGGACGTGCTGGTAGGCGATCGCAACCGGTGAGTCGCCGGTGAACGGCGGCTGCCCGGTCAGCAGCTCATAAAGCAGGCAGCCCGTGGAGTAAATGTCGCTGCGCGCGTCCACCCGTTCGCCCCGCGCCTGCTCGGGCGACAGGTATTGCGCGGTGCCGATCACCTGCGCCGTCTGCGTCATCGTGGCCGCGGAGTCGGCCATCGCGCGCGCGATGCCGAAGTCCATCACCTTGACGTCGCCCGCCCGCGTGATCATCACGTTGGCCGGCTTGATGTCGCGGTGCACGATGCCGCCGCGGTGGCTGTAGTCCAGTGCCCGCAGGATGCCGTCGACCAGCTCGACCGCCCGTTCGGGCATCAGTCGCCGGTCCTGGCGCAGCAGGTCGCGCAGCGTCCTGCCGTCGACGTATTCCATCACGATGTAGGGCACCGGGGCGCCGTCGGTGACGTCCTCGCCGGTGTCGTAGACCGCGACGACGGCCGGGTGGTTCAGTGAGGCCGCCGACTGCGCCTCACGGCGGAACCTGGCCTGGAAGGTGTGGTCACGCGCCAGATCGGAGCGGAGGGTCTTGATCGCGACTATGCGGTCCAGCCGGATGTCTCGGGCGCGATAGACCTCGGCCATGCCGCCGCGCCCGACGACACCGTCGAGCTCGTAACGACCTCCGAGTAGCCGAGGCTGAGTCATTTCCTGCACTGTCCCTTACCGTTCATCTTGGGTGCCGGCCTGCTCGGGGGGCCGCCGGTGTCCATCATCGACCCCCTGGCGCGTCACGTCTCCTCCTTGGGCGGGTTCGTCTCACCCGGGTCTGGCGAAGCGGTCGGTGTCGAAGTCGTCGGTGTCCTGGTGGGCGTTGGAGTGGGGGTGGGCGTCGGGGTCCGGGTCGTCGGTGTCGGTTTCGGTGTCGGCTTCTTCGTAGGAGTTGCCGACTTGCTTACCGTAGCCGACCGTGAGGGTATAGGCCTCGGCGACTTGACCGGAACCACCGCAGGGCGTCGGGTACGTGTTTTGGTCTTGCTCGGGCGTGGCAGCTCAGGCGTCGACACCGTCGACTCTGTGGGATCCGCCACGTCGGGCGGCGTCTCCACGGGCGACCGGCCGGCGAGGGAGAAGGCGCTGAGCCCCACGGCGGCCACGCACCCGGCGGTGGCCACGGCGGCCAGCGTCCTCGCGCCCTTGCGCCGCTTGCCCTGCCCGCCCGGCCGCTGCTCCTCCATGGCCGTCGCCGGGGTGAGATCGTCGGTGTCCCGCTCGTCCTCGGGCGACGGCTCGCGCACCTCGAAGCCGGACGGGTCGGTGAACATGCTCAGGTCGGCGCCCTGTTCGCCGCCGACCAGCGACTCGCGCAGCACGTAGGCCCGGTCGGCAACCTCCAGCGCCGTGGCCGGGCGCTGCGCCGGGTCCTTGGCCAGCAGCGCCAGGACCAGCTCGCGCACCGGCGCGGGCACGTCCACGCCGAGCGGCGGCGGCGGCTCGTTGAGGTGCATCAGCGCGATCGCCACCTGGGTGTCCCCGCGGAACGGCGTGCGGCCCGACAGGCTCTCGTACGCCACGATGCCCAGCGAGTAGAGGTCGGTCGCGGGCGTGAGCGGCAAGCCCTGTGCCTGCTCAGGGCTGACGTATTGGGCGGTGCCCAGCACGGTGCCGGTCTGCGTCACCGGCGCCGCCTCCAGGGCCCGCGCGATGCCGAAGTCCGTCACCTTGATGACGCCCTCGGGAGTGACCAGGAGGTTGCCGGGCTTGATGTCGCGGTGGATGATCCCGGCAGAATGCGCCGCGTGCAGTGCCTTGGCGGTCTGGTGCACCACGTCCAGTGCCACTTCGGCCCCGAGGGCGCCGTTGCGGGCCAGGATGGCCGACAGCGGCTCCCCGTGGACCAGCTCCATCACCAGGTAGGCGAGATCGCTCTGCTCGCCGTAGTCGAAGACCTGCGCGATCCCGGGGTCGGCCAGGGCCGCCGTGAGCCTGGCCTCGTTGCGGAAGCGCTCACGGAAGGTGGGGTCGGCATAGATGTGGCTGTGCAGGATCTTGACCGCCACCTCGCGCCCGAGGAGCTCGTCACGGGCGCGCCACACCTCGCCCATACCGCCCGTGGCGATGCGGGAGACCAGGAGGTAGCGGTTACGGAGCCGCATGGTCCAGCAGGTTACCGTCACTCACTTGTTCAGCACCGCCTCCAGCACGGCTTTTGCGATCGGCGCGGCCGTGTGGCCGCCTGTCGCCTCCGCGCCGACGTTCGCGGCGCCGGACTCGACGATCACCGCCAGCGCCACCTTCGGGTCCTCCGCGGGCGCGAAGGAGATGAACCAGGCGTGCGGCGGCTGGCCGTCGGCCGTCTCCGCGGTGCCCGTCTTACCCGCTACTTGGACGCCCGGCACCTGCGCCAGGTTGGCCGTGCCGTTGTTGACGACGCTCACCATCATCTGGCGCAGCTTGCCCGCCGTCTCGGTGCTGACCGCCTCCGACAGTTCCTCGGGCTTGGCCTCGTCGACCGTGTCCCCCTTGGCGTCGGTGATCTTGTTGACGAGGTACGGCTTCATCACCGCGCCCTCGTTGGCGATGCCGGCGGCGATCATGGCCATCTGCAGCGGCGTCATCCGGTTGCTGCGCTGCCCGATCGAGGCCATCGCCACGGCCGCCTGATCCTCCTTGGGGCCGAAATCGCTGTCGGCCACCGACATCGGCACGGCGATCTGCTCACCCATGCCGAACCTCTCCGTCTGCTCGTTCATTTTGTCGTAGCCCAGCTCCATGCCCATCTTGCCGAAGGGCGTGTTGCAAGACTTCTCCAGCGCGAACATCAGCGTGACCGAGCCGGAGCCGCAGGCCGCGCCGCCGTAGTTGGGCAGACTGATGGTGGTGTTGGGCAGCGGCAGCCGCTGTGGGGCGTCCACGGTGGTGTCCGGGCCGCGCGAGGAGTCGTCCTCCAGATACGCCGCCATCGTCACCACCTTGAACGTCGACCCCGGCGGGTACGTCTGGCCGATGGTGCGGTTGAGCAGCGGCTGGCTCTTCTCCTTGGCCAGCTCGTCGTAGCGCGTGAAGACCTTGCCCTTGTCGGTGCCAGACAGCTCGGTGGGGTCGTAGGTCGGCAGCGAGACCATCGCCAGGATCGCGCCGGTCTTCGGGTCGAGCGCGATCACGGCGCCGCGCTTGCCGCTGCTGCGCAGCGCGTCGTAGGCCGCCTTCTGCGCCTTGGGGTTGATCGTGACCTCGACGTTGGCGCCCTTGGTCGGCTCGCCGGTGAACAGGTCGATGCTCCGCCGCAGCAGCAGGTCCGCGCTGGAGCCGTCGAGCAGGTCGTTCTCGGACCTCTCGATCGCGCTCTCGCTCTCGGGGGAGAAGAAGCCGGTGACGTGCGCGTAGAGCTTCGCGTCCGGGTATTCCCTGGCGAACTTGAACCGCTTGCTGTCGGTCTCGACGGACTGGGCGATCACCTTGCCGCCCGCGACGATGCGTCCCCGCTCGACGGCGTAACGCGCGTAGTAATTGCGGGTGTTGCGGGAGTCGCCGCTCAGCTCTTCCGCGCGGACCGCCTGCAGGATGTTCACATTGATCATCAGGAGCGCGAACATGACCAGGCAGGCCACGGCCGCGCGCTTCAGGGTCTTGTTCATCGCTGGAACACCTGCGTCAGTCCTTCGTTCTGGATCGCCTGAGGCGGGGGCTTTCGCGCCGAATCCGACATTCTTACCAAAAGCGCGATAAGGATCCAGTTAGCCAGCAACGCCGAGCCGCCCTGGGACATGAACGGGGTGACCAGGCCGGTCAGGGGGATGAGGTTCGTCACGCCGCCGACGATGATGAACACCTGCCAGGCCAGGATGAACGACAGGCCGCCCGCCAGCAGCTTCGAGAACGGCTCGCGGGCCGCCAGCGAGGTGCGCAGACCCCGCTCGACCAGCAGCGCGTAGAGCATGATCAGCGCCATCAGGCCGGTCAGGCCCAGCTCTTCGCCGATCGCGGCGAAGATGAAGTCGGAGAACGACAGCGGGATCAGGTCGGGATTGCCCTGCCCGAGCCCGGTGCCCAGGATGCCGCCGGCGCCGAGCCCGAAGAGGCTCTGCATGATCTGATAGCTGCCGCCGATCTCCCGGTTGTAGAACTCGTCGGAGCTCGGGTTGAGCCAGATCTGGAAGCGGTCGCCGACGTGGTCGAAGGCCATGCCCGCCAGAAAGGCGCCGCCCGCGAAGAGCAGCACGCCGATCAGCACCCACGACGTGCGCTGGGTGGCGATGTAGAGCATCGCGATGAACGTGCCGAACAGCAGCAGCGACGTGCCCAGGTCCTTCTCGAAGACCAGGACGAGCAGGCTGAGCGCCCAGGTGACGAGGACGGGGCCGAGGTCCCTGGCCCGCGGGAGGTCGATGAAGAGCAGCCGCCGCCCGGCCAGCGCCAGCACGTCGCGTTTGGCCACGAGGTAACCGGCGAAGAAGACCACCAGCGCCAGCTTGGCGAACTCGCCGGGCTGGATGGAGAAACCGCCGATGCGGATCCAGATCTTGGCGCCCTGCACCTCGCTGAGTGAGGCGGGCAAGATCGCAGGGATGGCGAGGAGGACCAGGCCGACGGCGCCGGCGGTGTAGGTGAGGCGCTGGAGCATCCGATGATCGCGGATCACGAGCAGTGTGGCCGTGAACATGACGACGCCGACGGCCGTCCACATGATCTGGTTGGCGGCGGACGCACCGGGCATGTTCGCGGACTCGAGCCGGTAGATCATCACCAGGCCGAGACCGTTGATCACGGTCACCAGCGGCAGGATCAGCGGATCCGCCCACGGGGCGAACTTGGCCAGCACGATGTAGGCGACCGCCATCAGGCCGCCCAGACCCAGGCCGTACGTCAGCATGCCCGCCGGGATCTGGCCGTCGATCGCCAGGCCGACGTTGGCGTAGGCGCCCATGACGATGCCCACCGCGAGCGCCAGCATGACCAGCTGGGCCACGCGGCGCTTGGCCGGCATCGGGACGGGGGCTTCGGCGACTTCGCTCATTTACTGCTGTTTCGTCTTGGTCGCGGTGGCGGATGGCGTGGGCGACGCACTCGTGGTCGCCGTCGTCTCGCTCGGCTGATCTCCGGAGAACTTCAACGCGTTGATTTTCGCCACGCCTTCGTCGACGGACAGGACGGGGATGCCGCTCCTGACCAGCGCTTGGTCAGCCTCGGACAGCTGGGAGAGCTGCCGTCCCGTGGGCTTGGAGACGCTGAAGAGCTGGAATCCGACCACCTCCTTCTGGATCCCCTTGAACACGACCACCTCGCCGTCCCTAGCACCGACGAAGAACTGGTCCTGGGTCCACTGGTATCCAAAATAGCCACCGGCGCCGACGGCGGCGATGGCTATGCAGAGCACGGTGACCAGCACGGGCCACACACGACGACGCTTGCCCGACCGCCGGGACGCCTGCGCGACCGGCTCGTCGAAGTCGTCGTCGGCGATCGCCGGCTGGGGTGCGGTCACCGCACTAGGTCGCCCCGGCGAGGTGTCCTGCGGATTCCCGCGCAGCCGGTTCATGCCCGCGGCGCCCACAACGGCCACCTCGGCAGGCACCTGCTGCCCATCGGTGATCTCCAGGACGTCGGCCAGGACGCACGTGATGTTGTCCGGCCCGCCTCCCCTGTTCGCCAGGTCGATGAGCTGGCGGACGACCTCTTCCGGATCGTCGATGTTGGTGAGCGTCGCGTGCAGCGTCTCCGCGCTCACCACACCGGACAGCCCGTCCGAGCACAGCAGGTAACGGTCACCTACCTGCGCCTCCCGGAGAGTGAGATCGGGATCGACCTCGCCGCTGCCGTCGAGAGCGCGCAGCAGGATCGAGCGCTGCGGATGCGTGGCGGCCTCTTCCGGCGTGATGCGCCCGTCGTCGACGAGCTGCTGCACCAGCGTGTGGTCATGGGTGATCTGGTAGAGCTCCCCGCGCCTGAGCAGGTAGGCGCGCGAGTCGCCGACGTGCACGAGGGCGACCTGGGTGCCGTGCCACAACATGGCCGTGAGAGTCGTGCCCATGCCTTTGAGGCTGGGATCCCGCCCCACCATTTCGTGCAGCTTGCGGTTGGCGTCGCGTACCGCTGCCTCGATGGCGTTGAGCAGGTCACCCCCCTGTTGGGCCTCTTCGAGAGAGGCCATGGCGGCGATGGCGACTGAGCTGGCCACCTCGCCGTGTGCGTGCCCGCCCATGCCGTCGGCGACGGCAAGCAGGCGGCCGCTAGCGTACGCCGAGTCCTCGTTTCCTTCGCGGAGGAGGCCGACGTCCGAGCGGGCGGCGTAGCGGAGTGCGATGGTCATTTGCGCAATTCAATGACTGTTTTGCCGACGCGGATCGGAACACCGAGCGGCACCGGGGTCGGGCGGGTGACTTTCGAGCGGTCGAGATAGGTCCCGTTGGTCGACCCGAGGTCTTCCACGATCCACTGACCGTCCTGAGGAAAGAGCCGGGCATGCCGGCTGGAAGCGTAGTCGTCAGTGACTACCAGCGTGGCGTCGTTCGCCCGGCCAATGGTGATGGGCGTCTCCGTGAGAGTGATGGTGGTGCCTTGCAGCGGGCCACCGGTGACGATGAGCTGGCGTGGCTCGCCCTTCTTGCTTTTGGGCTTCGCCACCGCCTTGGCGGGTTTGGCGGACTTGCGTGGACCCGCGGGAGCCGTGCGTGAACCGAACAAGTCAGTCCGGATCACGCCGACTGCGGCAATGACAAAGAACCACAGCACCGCCAGGAAGGCGAGCCGGATCAGCAGCAGCGTGAGCTCGGACATGGACCGTTTGTCTACCTCTAATCGCGCCGGAACACCAGAGTCGTGCGCCCCAGGGTCACTCGCGTGCCGTTCTGGAGCTCGATCCTGCGTACCGGCTGGCCGTTGACGAAAGTGCCGTTCGTCGATCCCAAGTCGACGAGAACCACATTCTGGCCCTCGACGCGCAACTCCGCGTGATGCCGCGAAACGCCGGGATCGACTAGACGAAGATCGCAGTCGGTGCCCCTGCCGAGCAAGGTCACCGGAGTGGTGAGCTCGTAGGAGCGGTCTCCCTGCGGATCGTCCTGGGTGGAGACGAGCAGCCTGGGCCGCCCGTTGAACGCGTGCGGCCGGGATGGAGGCAGGTCGCTCGCCGGCTGGCGAATCTCGTCCTGCTCCACCGTCGCGCCGCGGATGACGCCGGACCTGATGCGGAACAAACCCACAGCCAGGTCGGCGGCGGTCTCGAAGCGAACCCGGACCGGTCCCACGAAAGAGTAGCCCTGCTCCTTGGCGTACTCCCTGGCGAGGTTGGCCAGCTCGTGACTGATGCTGTCGGCGTAGACCTCTAGCCGCTCGCTGTCGGTCGTGGACAGCTCAACCACGAAATCGTTGGGCACGAGCGTGCGACCTTGAGCGACGATCGCCGCACGCTCATCCATCTCCCGCTGAACCGCGCTGGCGACCTCGACCGGCTGAAGGTCAGATTTGAACGCCCGCGCAAAGGCCCCCTCAACCAAGCCTTCGAGCCTTCGCTCGAAGCGCTGAAGGACTCCCACCGGGTACCTCCCTTCCTCCGTGCATATGATCGCGTTCCCCAGACGCGTACAGCGCCCGGTTTCCGCTAGTCCCACGTCGCGGCGTTCCCCGGCGCCCGTCGGCTGTCGCGCCCAGCTCCTCCGCTCCCGTGTCTTATGCGATCGTATCCGGGTTCAGTACCAGTGGCTGTTCCGTGCTACTGTTTCTCCGCACCCAAAAAAGGGCGGGTGGCGGAACGGCAGACGCGCACGGTTCAGGTCCGTGTGTCCGAAAGGACGTGAGGGTTCAAATCCCTCCTCGCCCACTCGGTGACTGGGGACTCTTGGTCGGAAGCATTTGCTTCCTCCCTCGGGTCCCCTCGTCGTGTTTACCGGGGGATAACCCCCGGACCCCCAGCGTCTTCTGGGGGGCATGGCCCCCCAGACCCCCCGTCCCTGGGGGCTGTTGCCCCCAGACCCCCGTCTGCTCGGGCTGTTGCCCCAGACCTTCGTCCTCTTTGCCCCCAGAACCCCTTTGTTTGCTGTGGTTGTTCGTCGTTGGGTGCGGTCCCACCCTGACGAAGTCGTCGGCGGATCGCAAGGGTTGTGGGGGCTCTTTTTCTGGGGGTGGGGCGCCCTTGGAGCGTGCTTCAGGGTGGTTGCAAGGTGCTTTCGGGGCGCTTGCTGATGTGTTTTACGTCACAGCCTGGTGTCCAGCAGCTCGCCCAGTAGGTCGGTGAGGCTCACCATTCCGATGACTGATCCTGATTGGTTCGTTACCAGGGCCAGGTGGGATCTTGCCTCTTGTAGGGCTGTTACCGCTTCTGGGACCTGGGTTACGCATGGCAGGTGGGGGAGGGTGTGTGTTAGGTCGCCTGCTTTGTCTCTTGGGTTTAGGAGGGCGTCTCTTGCGTGGAGGGCGCCTTCTACTGAGGTGGGGGTGCCTACCAGGAGTCTCAGGTGGCCGCTTTCTGTTGCGGCTGATCTGATCTGGGCTGCTGTTGCTGTTGGCGGGACCATGACCGCCTGGGTTATGGGGACCATGAGGCGTTCTATGCCTTCTGCCTGGAGGCGGAGGGCTCTGGTCAGGAGGTCGTGTTCGTCTCTGTCCAGGAGGCCCATGCGGCCTGACTCGCCTACCAGCATGGCCAGTTGTCGCGGTGTGCGCGTTGTGGCGAGTTCGTTTCTTGGTTGTACGCCGAAGAGGCGGAGGATGGCGTTGGTCAGGGCGTTCAGGGTCGTGAGCAGGGGGCGCATCACGTGGGTGAAGGCGCGGAACGGCAGGGTCAGGAGGAGTGCCGCGCGTTCCGGGTGTGTTAGGGCCCAGGATTTGGGGGCCATTTCGCCGATCACCATGTGGAGGAACGTCACCAGCGCCAGGGCGAGGGTGAGGGATATGGGGAGGCGGAGGGACTCCGGGATTCCCACGGCGGCGAAGACCGGCTCCAGCGCGTGTTCCAGCGCCGGTTCCGAGACCTGGCCCAGGCCCAGGGTGCACAGGGTGATGCCCAGCTGGGCGCCGGCCAGCATGAGAGACAGTTGCCTTCCGCCGGATACGGCGGATTTGGCGGCGAATCTCACCACGCGGTTGCCGCCTGTGGCCATCTCCTCGAGGCGGTGGCGTCTGGCGGAGACGAAGGCGAATTCGGCCGCGACGAACAGCGCGTTGAAGGCCAGGAGGGCGAGGCTGATGAGGAGCATCGTCATCGGGTCGCCTCCGCGGGCGCGTGCTTTGCGGGGACCAGGCGGACCCATTCGGGGACGCGGCGGTTCAGGGACATGACCGTCACGTGCGCCACGTGGTTGTTGTCGGTCTCTGCGAACGGGTCGTCGGTGGGGTGGGTGATGGGGACCGTCAGCTCGTCACCGGGGTCTGGCAGGCGGCCCAGCTGGGCCAGGATCAGGCCGGCGAGGGTGTCGTAGTCGTCGCTCTCCGGGAGTGAGATGCCAGTGGCGCGTTCTACCTCGTCCAGCCTCAGCCAGCCGGGCACTTCCCACATGCCTGGCTCGCGCTCCACGGCGCCCAGCGGCTCGGGGTCGTTCTCGTCCAGCAGCTCGCCGACCAGTTCCTCGGCCAGGTCCTCGATGGTGATCACACCGGCCAGGCCGCCGTACTCGTCGATGACCAGGGCGATGTCGTCCCTGGCCGTGCGCAGTTTGTCCAGTACGGCCGGCAGGGGGAGGGAATCTGGGACCAGCAGAGCGGGGCGGGTGATGGTTTTGATGTCGCCTTCGTTCATGTGTGATGCGAGGAGCTCGCGGACGCCTGTCACTCCGAGCACGTCGCCGTCGGCGCCGAGCACCGGGTAGCGGGAGTGGCCGCGCCGGCGCATGACCTCGAGCAGGTCGGAGATCGGCTGCGTGTCGCGGAGCACGACGACTCGAGGGCGGGGGACCATGATCTCTTCCGCTGTGCGGTCGCCGAACTCCAGGGCTCGTTCGAGGAGCTCTGACAGTGTCGGAGGGAGCTCTCCGGCTTTGGTCGACTCCTCGATGATGCGGGACAGCTCCTCCGGGGTCGCGCCGTGCTCCACCTCCTCCACGGGCTCGACGCCGACGCGCCTGAGCAGGCCCGTGGCGGCCGAGTCGAACAGGCGCACCAACGGGCCGACCACGGCCAGGTAGGCCAGCGTGGCGCTCGCCAGGGACTTGGCCACCGGCTCCGGGCGGGCGATGCCCAGGTTCTTCGGCGCCAGCTCGCCCAGGACCATCTGCACCACCGTGGCCACGAACACGCCGGCGGCCACGGAGATACCGGAGATCATGGTGGTGGACAGTCCGGTGTTCTCGAGCCAGGGGCGGACGATCACGGAGATCGCCGGTTCGGCCAGGAAGCCGACCAGCAGGGCCGTTACCGTGATGCCCAGCTGGGCGCCGGAGAGCATGAAGGACAGCCGCGAGGTCACCTGGAGTGCCTTCTCGGCGGACTTGTCGCCCGCGGCGGCCTGCTCACGGAGAATGCCGCGGTCCGCGGCGACGTACGCGAACTCCTGAGCGACGAAGAAACCCGTTGCCGCGGTCAGGAGGAACAGGGCCAAGAGCCCGAAATAGGCGCTCACCGCAGTGAACTTTCAGAAGAACCCGTGCCAGAGCACGGGCAAAGACTCCACGGGTCCGGAGCGGACACGATCATCCCTTCGATAGAGGTCGTCACCAACATAACGACACAAGTGGCGACTATGTTTCCACGGTCACTGTGCGTGACGCCTTCTGGCGGATCCGCTGGTTCTCGGTAGTTTTCCCTAGACAAAGGTTGGGCGAGGCTCTGCACTTGCCGGGGGTTCGACGTACCGTCTATGACAAGCGAAGGGAAGAAGGCGAAGTGACTGAGGACGACCGGACGAGGGCCATGCGCTCGCCAGGCGACGGCCGCCCGCTGCCTCCGAGGCCCGCTGACGGCCTGCGCTCCGGCGGTGCGCCCGCCTACCAGGTGCCGTCCGGCGGGGCGGGAGCGCCCACGCACAAGCTCCCTGTCGCTTCCCAGAATCCTGAGGCGCCGGCTCCGCCCAAGGCCGGCTCGCGGGTCTATGGGAGGGCGCGGTCGGGCAGCAGTCCGGTCAAGCCGCTGCGGTCCAGGCGGGACGGAGCTGGGCCGTCGGAGATGGCCCCCAGAGGGCCCCGCAAGCGGCCGTCGGGTAAGACGGTTCTGAAGATCGTTGCCGGGCTGCTGGTGGTGTTGCTGGTGGCGGCCGTGGGCATGTTCTTCTGGATCGACTCCCGGTTGGCCGGGATCGACGCGGTGCTCGACGACTACGAGGGCCGTCCGGCCGACACCCCGGGCACCAACTGGCTGCTGGTGGGCTCCGACAGCCGCAAGGGTCTGTCGGCGGCCGAGCGTAAGAAGCTCCGCACCGGGCGTGCCGTGGGGCAGCGTACGGACTCGATGATGTTGCTGCACATTCCGGAAGGCAGCGACAAGCCGACGCTGGTCAGCCTGCCCCGCGACTCGGCGGTCACCATCCCGGGCAAAGGGCGCGACAAGCTCAACTCCGCCTACTCGCTAGGTGGGCCGAAGCTGCTGGCCCGCACGGTGGAGACGGTCACGGGGATCCATGTCGACCACTACATGGAGATCGGGTTCGCCGGATTCGTGGACATCGTCGACGCCATCGGCGGCGTCGAGATCAACGTCCGGGCCGACGTGGACGACCCCAAAGCGGGGCTGAAACTGAAGAAGGGCACGCAGGTGCTCACTGGCGCCCAGGCCCTCGGGTACGTCCGCACCCGGAAGGGCGGCGCGCTGCCCGACTTCGAGCGGACCAAGCGGCAGCGGCAGTTCCTCGGCGCGGTCGTGAAGAAGGCGGCCAGCCCGGGAGTGCTGATCAACCCGTTCACCTCGATCCCGCTGGCCATGAGCGCCACGGACGCGGTCCAGGTCGACGGCGGCACCGGGGCGTTCGACATGCTCTCGCTCGGGCTGGCCATGGGTGACAGCCCGGTGACGACTGTGGTGCCGTTCGGTGGGGAGGAGCCCGTCCCGAGCGGGGGCACGGCGGTCAAGTGGGACCGGACGAAGGCCCTGGCGCTCTTCGACGCGCTGAAGAACGACAAGCCGGTCCCGAAGACCGTTGTCGACGCCGGCTGATTCCCGGGCCGGGGCTAGCCCGAGGAGCCGGCTGTGGCGGTTGTGGCGGCGGTGATCGCCGCCATGGCCGCCGCGTTGATGGAGGCGATGGTCTTGGCGACCGCGTCGCCCGCCCAGGCGCCCTCCGCGATCTCCTTGATGCGTGCCTTGCTCGCTCCCGGGAACGCCTTGCGATCCAGCTTGGCCGCGTGCATGATCGCGATCAGGACGGCGGTGCGGGCGTCGGGGTCCGCGCCCGCGAGCACGGCGGAGACCCGTTCACGGACGTTCGCCTCCACTCCCGGCTGCGCCTCCAGCCAGCGGGTGGTCGGAAACAGGCCCAGGACCTTGCCCCGTTCCTCGGTCAGCACGCCTGCCGAGGCCAGCTTGGTGAGCAGGCGCGTGCGTAGCTTGGCCGAGTGCAGGCGCTGCACCCACCACTGCGGTGTGCGGTCCTTGCGTTCGGCGGCGATGCGGGTGAGCGTGGCGTCCAGTTCGTCGTCGCCGACCGGGGCCGGGTCCTTGAGCGTGAGCTTCTTGTTCGACAGCGCCACGCGGTCCGCCACAGCGAGCTCGGCCAGAATGGCACCGGCCAGCGCCGGGTCGAGCTGCGTGGAGTTGATGAGCGGCTTGCCGTCTTCTTTGTAAGCCAACAGGAGGAGTTCCTCGGCGATCGTCACCGTCATGGTTCGACACTAATCTCCCAGCCATGACTATGTCGGAGACATTGCATGCCGTCGGTCGTCCGCTGCTCCAGGCGCAGCTGGAGCATCCCACCGTGGCCGGGATCGCACGGGGCGACCTGGCCGAGCCGGTGTTCAGGTCGTGGCTGGAGCAGGACTACCTGTTCCTGCTCGACTACGTGCGGGTGTTCTCCCGGCTGGCCTGGCAGGCGCCCGACGCGCATCTGGGCGATCTGGTGGATCTGGCGCACACGACGTACCACGACGAGCTGAGCTTGCATCGGTCGTTGTCGGCGGAGTTCGGGGCCGATCTGGACGGGGCGGTGAAGGGGCCGGCATGTGCGGCGTATACGGCGTTCCTGCTGGATTCGGCGGCGTCGTACGGGGAGGGGCTGGCGGCGCTCTATGCGTGCATGTGGGGGTATTCGAGCCTCGGGCGGATCCTGGCGGAGAATCCGCCTGCCGAGCCGCGGTACCGGGCGTGGGTGGACACGTACGCGGATCCGGGGTTCGCGGTGTTGACGGTGCGGATCGCGCAGATGATCGATGAGGCCGACCCCGATCCGGCGCGGGCGGAGGCGCTGTTCAGGGAAGGGATGGCACACGAGCTGGCCTTCTGGGACGTCCCGTAGTTTCCACAGGCTGTGGACGGCCGGGTGTGCGCCGTACCCTGGTGGCATGCCGGAACTTCCCGAAGTGGAGTCTCTGGCCCACTTCCTGCGCGACCGGGCGGTGGGCCGCACCATCCTGGGTGTCGACGTGGTCGCCATCCAGGCGCTCAAGACGTTCGATCCGCCGGTCACCGCGCTCGGCGGGCTGACCGTGACCGGCGTGGCCAGGCACGGCAAGTTCCTCGACCTCGACTGCGACGGGCTGCATCTGGTCATCCACCTCGCCCGCGCGGGGTGGCTGCGCTGGCGCGAGGATCTGTCCGGGGCGAAGCCGGTCCGTCCTGGGAAGGGGCCGCTCGCGGTGCGGCTGCGGCTGGCGCCCGATGACGAGGGCTTGGCACCCGGGTTCGAGCTCACCGAGGCGGGGACACAGAAGCGCCTTGCCGTCTATGTCACGAAAAATCCGGACGATGTCCCCGGCGTCGCCGCCCTCGGCCCCGACCCCCTGGACGAGTCCTTCACCGTGGATGCGCTCAAGCAGATCGTGGGCGGCAGCCGCACCCAGATCAAAGGGCTGCTGCGCGATCAGAAGGTCATCGCGGGCATCGGGAACGCCTACTCCGACGAGGTGCTGCACGCGGCCAAGATGTCCCCTTTCAAGATCGCGGCGTCCTTGACGGACGCTCAGATCGCCGATCTGCACGAGGCCATCGTGACCACGCTGAGGGAGGCGGTGGAGCGGGCGCACGGGCTGGCGGCCAAGGACCTCAAGGCGGAGAAGAAGTCCGGGCTTCGGGTGCACAACCGGGCGGGGCAGCCGTGTGACGTGTGCGGTGACACGATCCGCGAGGTGTCGTTCGCCGACTCCGCGCTCCAGTACTGCCCCACCTGCCAGACCGGCGGCAAGCCGCTCGCCGACCGGAGGCTTTCCCGTCTTCTTAAATAACCCCCTTTTCTTTTACGGTCGCCCAGCGTCACCGCACGCGCCGACGTTCCTTACCGTCTGTCATGGCCGGTCGTGAAGGCTCACGGGTTGCTCGCCGTGACGGAGCGCATGCTTGGCCGGGTTCCGTGGTTCGGGGCTGGGCCGCCGTTGCGTCGATGGCGGTGTCGCTCGGCCGAGGGTGAGTCAGGCCTTGACCGGGACGCGGTCCCTTGTCCGTGCGCGGGTGCGGAGGCCGATGGTGGCGATGATGGCGGCCAGCAGGGTTGCGGTCACCGGGGCGAGGAGGGCTGTGCGGAGGGCGGTCAAGGATGCTTGGGGGGTGGGGTCGGTGCCGAGGGCGGCTACGTTGATCGCTGTCACCGCCGACAGGCCCAGGGCCGCGCCGAACTGGAACGAGGAGTTGATGAGGCCGCCGGCCAGGCCCTGCTCGTGCTCGGCGATGCCGTCCGTGGCCACAATCGTGAGCGGGCCGTACACGAAGGCGAACATCAGGCCGATGAGCAGCATCGACGGCAGCATGGCCGCGTACGTCCAGTCCAGACCGACGCCGAGGAACAACGCGTACGCCAGCAGGCCCGACAGCAGGCCGCCCAGCACGACCTTGGCGTTGCCGTACCGGTTGACCAGCCACGGAGTGAGTGTGGGGGCCAGCACCACGTCGGCGGCGGCCGCCAGCAGGGCCAGGCCCGTCTGGATGGTGGACCAGCCGCGCAACTCCTGCAGGTAGAGCGTGACCAGGAACTGGAAGCCGAAGAACGAGGCCGTGAGCAGGGCGGCCATCAAATTGGCCCGCACCAGGGGGCCTGACCTGAGGATGCCGAGTCGCACCAGCGGGCCGGCGGAGCGGCGCTCGACGGCGGCGAACGCCGCGAGCAGGGCCAGGCCGCCGGCGAAGGCCGCGACGGTCAGTGGCCAGCCGTCGGCCGGCTGCTCCAGGCGTACGACGCCGTAGACCAGCAGCATCATCGCGCCCGTGATGGTGACGGCGCCCGCCAGATCGAATCCCGTGGCCGGAGGGCGTTCGGCGGCGGGCTCCTTGATCAGGGGGATGGCGACGGCCAGGATCGCCGCCGACATCAGCACCGGTGCGAAGAAGACCCAGCGCCAGCCGAAGGCTGTGAGCAGGCCGCCGATCACCAGGCCGAGCGCGAAGCCGCCCGCGGCCGTCCCCGCATAGATGAGCAGCGCCCGATTGCGCAGCCGGCCCTCGGGGAAGGTCGTGGTGATCAGGGAGAGGCCGGCCGGGGTCATGAAGGCGGCGGCCACGCCCGTGACGAAGCGGGCGATCAGCAGGACCCAGCCTTCGTCCGCGAAGCCCCCGAGGCCGGAGAACACCAGGAACACCCCGAGCCAGAGCAGGAACATGCGGCGGCGGCCCAGCAGGTCGGCCGCGCGGCCGCCGAGCAGCATGAAGCCGCCGTAGCCGAGCACGTACGCGCTCACGACCCCGCTCAGCATGCCCGTGGACAACCCAAGGTCGGCCCGGATGGACGGGAGGGCGACGTTCAGCATGGCCACGTCGATGCCCTCGAGGAAGATGGCGCCGCACAAGACGGCGAGGACGCCCCAAGAACGGGCAGGCATGACAAACCCCCGGTTACGAATAGGCAGTCGGTTCTCTCTTGTAACCGTCCACATCTTGGGCCAGCATGAAATGTCATGGAAGACGGCACTTTCAGATCACTCAGTTACTGCGACAGCACCGTGGACGACGACTACGACGTGCGGCAGTGGGACACGCGGGAGGACTGCGAGGTCCGCCAGATACTCGACCGCATCGCGGACAAGTGGTCGCTGCTGGTCATCGCGTTGCTCGACTGCCAGAGCCTGCGTTTCTCCCAGCTGCGCCGCGAGATCGACGGCGTCAGCCAGCGCATGCTCAGCGTGACCCTGCGCCACCTCGAGCGTGACGGGCTGGTCTCCCGTACGGTGCACCCGGTGGTGCCGCCCAGGGTGGACTATGCGCTGACGCCGCTCGGGCGGACCCTGCACCAGACGATCAAATCCCTGGTCACGTGGACTGAGGAGCATCAGGCGGAGATCGCGTCGGCGCGTGCGGAGTACGACGCGAGGCAAGAGATGATGGAGGCATGACCGTTCCTGAGATCGAGGCCAGTGCCCTTCCCGATGACGCCTACCTGCTTGACGTGCGTGAGCAGGAGGAGTGGGTGGCCGGGCACGCCCCTGACGCCGCGCACATCCCCATGACCCAGATCCAGCAGCGGGTCGACGAGGTGCCGGCAGACCGGACGGTCTACGTCGTCTGCCGGGTGGGCGGGCGGTCGCTGCAGGTCGCGGCCTGGCTCAACCAGCTCGGGCGGGACGCGGTCAACGTCGGCGGCGGCATGCAGTCGTGGGAGGCCGCGCGTCGCCCGATGGTGAGCGAGACCGGACAGCAACCTTTCGTGGCCTAACGCGCAGTTCGCCCTTTATGGCATCATGAGGGCGCCAACTTCAGATTGTCGCGGGAGCTCGGGGTGCCGGGCTGAGAGGGCAGCTATCCATCCGCTGCCGACCGCCTGAACCTGTCCGGGTAATGCCGGCGTAGGGAGTGTGCGATGACGCATGTCGCCGACGAAGTTCCGCTGACCCTCCAGGGAGCGCCCCCCAAAACGCTCGGCGTCCTCGACCAAGGCGCACTCTGGGCGAACCTCGGCGTCAGTCTCCTGGGCTTCTCGGGCGCCCTCTACCTGCTCGACCCCCTCGGCAACGCACCGCTCAGCCTGATCGCCGCGCTCACCGCCACCGTGGTCGGCAGCCTGATCGGCACGTCCATGGTGGGCCTGGCCGCCATCCCCGGCACCCAGACGGGGCAACCCTCGATGGTGCTGCTCCGCGGGCTCTTCGGGGCCAAGGCGTCCTACGTGCCCACGGTGCTGAACATCGTCCAGATGCTCGGCTGGGGCGCGTTCGAGCTCTGGGTGATCGCCAAGGCCGCCAGCGCGATCTTCAGTGGCGTCCCGTACCAGGTGTGGGTGATCGCGGCCGGGGTGCTGACCACGGCGCTCACGATCTGGCCGCTCGGGGCGGTCCGCCTGATCAGGCGGTACGTCACCATCGGCGTGATCGTGTCCATGATCTGGTTCACCTGGTACCTCGTTTCCGAGGCGCCGGCGCACACAGGCGGCGGCTGGACAGCCTTCCCGGCGGCCGTGGACTACGTGATCGCGCTCTCGGTGTCCTGGGTGCCGATGGCCGCCGACTTCGCCAGGCACTCCAGGTCCAGCAAGGCCGCGTTCACCGGCGTGGTGGGCGGCTACACGCTGGCCCAGGTCGCCTGCCTGGGGCTGGGCGTGTACGCGGTGGCCATCGCGGGCGCGGACGCGGTGCTCGCGGACGGCACGGCGGTGTTCGGACCGTTCGTGGCCGCGCCGCTGGGCGCGTTGTTCTTCGCGATCCTGGTGCTGCGTGAGACCGACCAGTCGTTCGCCAATGTCTACTCCACCACCGTGTCGCTGCAGAACCTGATGCCGCGCGTGGACCGCAGGGTGTTCTCCACCGGCATCGGCGTGCTCACCATCGCGATCGCGCTGGTCGTGGACGTCACCTCGTACGGCGCCTTCCTCGGCGTGATCGGCGCGGTGTTCGTGCCGATGTTCGCGGTGCTCGCCGTCGACTACTTCGTGCTGGGTGGCGCCGACCGCTGGAACACCGACGAGAACGCGCCCTCGCGCTGGACGATGCTGGTGCCGTGGGCGCTCGGTTTCGTCGCCTACTGGCTGACGACCTCGACTCCCACCGTGCCGGCATGGGACGGCTTCTGGGCGTCGGCCCGTGAGGTGATCGGCTTCACCCGGCAGTCCTGGATGAACGGCGCGCTCGGCGGGGCCTTGGTGGCCGCGCTCGTGACGCTGCTCACCGGCCTGCTGCTGCGGCGCGCTGCTCGACGTTGAGCAGGTGCTGCTTGGCGGCCGGGCCGCCCGCGTAATCGCCGAGGGCGCCGTCCTCGCGCACCACCCGGTGACACGGCACGATCACGCAGACGGGGTTGGAGGCCAGCGCGTTGCCGATCGCCCGCAACGCGCGCGGCCGGCCGATGCTCGCGCCGATCTCCTCCAGCGTCGTGGTCGTGCCGTACGGGACCGCCATGGTCTTCTGCAGCACCGTGCGCGCGAAGGACGTGGCCAGCGCCAGGTCCACGGGCGTGGCGAAGGCACGCAGGCGGCCGGAGAAGTAGGCGTCCAGCTCCCTGCGCACCGGGTCGAGCCGGCGCGGGTCCGGGCCGATGAACCTGCCCACATGCTTGGTGACCAGTTCGAAGACGGCGTTTTCCGGCTCGAAGGAACACGCGGCGATGCCTTTGCCGGTCACCGCCAGCACCATCCGGCCCAGCGCGCCGTCGTAGGTGCCGAAGGCGATGTCCGGCGGCGTCTCGCCCCGATAGGTGGTGGAGGTCACACGTAGCAGGGCATCCAGATCGCCGCTCGTCATGCCTCCACCCTTCCCCGCGACTGAGAAATCGCCGTGACCGCAGCGTATCGGACGGATCGCCCGACGCACCCACCTCGCCACGGGCACTATGGAGGTGTGGGGGACCAATGGGCCGGTAGTGACGATGAGATCGCTCGCGCGGTGCTCGCCAGCTCGCCCAACGCCGTCGTGGCGCTCGACAGGGACCAGAGCGTGCTGGTCTGGAACGAGGCCGCCGAGCGGCTCTTCGGGTGGACGGCCGAGGAGATGCTCGGGCGCAGGGCGCCGATCGTGCCCGCGGAGCTGACCGCCGAGCTCAACGCCGTGCTCGAACGCGTGCGCACCGGGGGCCAGGTGTCCCTCCGCACCAAACGCCTGCACAGCGACGGCAGCGTGCTGGACCTGCGGGTCGACATCAGCGCGTTGCGACTGGGCAGCGCCGTGGCCGGTTACGTGTGCGTGCACCACCTGGCCAGGACGGACGAGGTCGCCAAGAACCGGATGGCGCGCCGGGCCAGGCTCGTGCGCAAGCTGACCGACGTGGTCGGCGACATCAACTCCGAGCTGGAGCTGCCGGCCGTGCTGGACCGGATCTCTGCCAGCCTCACCGAGCTGACCGGGGCGGACGCGGGCGGGTTCGTACTGATCGAGGGGGAGCGGCTGCGGCTGGTCAGCACGTACCAGCTGCCGGAGTCGATCAGGGGGACCAGCTCCGACCTGCGGACGAGCCTGGTGGACCGGCTCTTAAGAACCGGCAAGACCGTCCTGCTGCAGTCGAACGAGCTCGACGACCTGGTGTGGGCGCAGCTGAACGGGCTGCACACGATCGCACTGGGCCTGGCCGCCGTCGGCGGGCGGCCGTACGGCGCGCTCTACGCGCTGTTCGCCCGGCGCACGCCGGGGCATCTCGAACTGGAGCTGCTGGAGCTCCTGGCCGGGCACGCCGGCATCGCCGTCGGCAACGCGGTCGCCTACCAGGAGGCGGTCCGGCAGCGGGCGCACGAGCAGGCCGTGTTCGATGCCAGCGCCGACGGGATCGCCGTGTTGGACCAGGCCGGGCGCGTGGTGCGGTGGAACCCGGCCGCCGCCGAGATCACCGCGTTCCCCGCCGACGCCGTCATCGGCGGGCCGCCGCCGTTCCCGCTGCCCGAGGCTGGGGAGAAGCTCACGTTCCAGATGGAGAGCGGTCGCTGGCTGGACGTGGTGAGCGCGCGGGTCGAGGAGACCGGCGAGGTCGTCGTCGACTTCCGCGACGTGACCACGGCCAAGGAGCTCGAGGAGGCCAAAGACCTGTTCCTGGCCACGACCAGCCACGAGCTGCGCACGCCGATCACGATCGTGCGGGGGTTCGCGAGCACGCTGGACTCGCGCTGGGACAAGATGAGCGACCCCGAGCGCCGCTCGGCCGTGCACACGATCGCCGAGCGGGCCAGGTCCCTGGGGCAGCTCATGGACCACCTGCTGCTCGGCGCCCGGGCGGGCGCGGACGAGCTGAAGGTGCGGATCGAGACGTTCGACCTGGCCGAGCGCATCCACGCGGCCACGCTGGGCCTGCCGGCGTTGTCGGACAAGCACCGGGTGGAGGTCGTGCTCCCCGACAAGCTGCCGGACGTGCTCGGCGACGCGCTGGCCACGGACATCGTCCTGGGGCAGTTGCTGGAGAACGCGTTCAAGTACTCGCCGAAGGGCGGGCTGATCAGCGTCGAGGCCTGGCAGGAGGACCACAACGTCGTCGTGGTGGTCGACGACGAGGGCGTCGGCATCGCCCCGCCGGATCGCGAGCGGATCTTCGAGAGGTTCGTCCAGGTGGACAGCGGCGACCGGAGAAGGTTTGGTGGAGTGGGGCTGGGTCTCTACATCGTCCGCAGCCTCGCCCGAGCACAGGGAGGCGACGTGAGCGCTCATCCGCGACCCGGAGGTGGCACCAGGATGCGGCTCGTCCTACGGTGCCCGTCCCCTATCGGATCCGACACACCGATGCGGTAACGAGGTGGTCACGGTTCCGCTGACCTATCGTCCAATGTGTACAAGCTGTGATCGAGATGCGGTTTCTGGGATCGAGTAACGGGGCATTTCGGTCGTACCGGGGAGTGTTCCCGCGGGGGGCACAGGGAACGGGGAGGTGGGTGTGTCAAGCGTGGTGCTACTGCCGTACGCGCCGTCCAGCGTTGCCGTCGCCCGCCAGCGTCTGAGCACTGACCTGCAGGAAAGCGGGGTCTTTTCCACGGCGATCGACGATGCCGTGCTCGTGGTGAGCGAGTTGCTGAGCAACGCGCTGCGGCACGCGCATCCGCTGCCGTCGGGCATGGTGAGGGTGGCCTGGCTGCGAAGCGACGATCACATCGAGGTTGCGGTCAGCGACGGGGGCGCGGCCACCGAACCGCGGGCCGGCCGCCCGACCCTGTCCTCACTGGGGGGCCGGGGGCTCGGCATCGTGGAATACGTGGCTGAGAGCTGGGGAGTGCGTCACGACGGGGACACCACGACGGTGTGGGCCATCCTGCCCGCCCCCAAAGGATCGATGAACGGGCAGGTCGCAGCACTCAAAGAGGCCGGCTAGCCAGCACGGCCCGCTCTCCGGTCGCCCATGCCGTGGACACCAGCAAGTAGAGCCCGGCCGCCAGCGGGAGCACGAGCACGGCCAGCACGGAGCCGTAGGGCAGCAGCCGCATGATCCTTCGCATCACCTCAGGCTGCTCCTCGGAAACCTTGATCTGACGTGCGGACAGCCACGCCACCGCTGTGACCAGTGCAATGACCAGAACGAAGACCAAAACCGGGGCACTAACCAGACCGTAATTGGTGACCAGTCCGGCCACTTGGTGCCCCAGAGGCGCCCCGAACAGGTCGTGACCGGCCAGCGCGGTCGGATGCGTGGCCACCCGGTACATCAGCCACATGAACGGCAGCTGCGCCAGCATCGGCAGGAACCCGGCGAACGGCGAGCTGCCTTCCTTGGCGTAGAGCGCACGTGTCTCCTTGGCCAGCCGCTCGGGATTCCGCCCGAAGCGTTTCTGCAGTTCGCGAAGCTTGGGCGCGAGCCGCTCGCGGATCTTCACCGTACGGGCCTGGCGGACGTTGAGCGGCAGCAGCAGGAGCCGCACGGTCACCGTGAACAAAACGATCGCGAGCGCGGCATTGCCCCCGGACATGCCGATGATGAACGTGACAAGAGAATCGATCATGAGCCCTTCCATCAACAGGAGGTGAGAGGGCTCACGTGCCGGCGAGCCCCGCTGACGAGTGGTAGCGGGGCATGCCTAAGGGGCTCGTGGACGCGGGCGACCGGCCGCGTCGGGGTCGCGCTGGCGCTGGAACTCCGTACGGCGCGCGTAACTCAGCGGAAAGCTCGGCGGCTCCCCACTGAGGACGGGCAGCAACATGGCCGCCCACGTGGCCAGCAGCAGGATCGCCACCATGGTGATCCCGACCAGCCACGGATCAAGCAGGAAAAGCGTCAATGTGACCGGGAGGACTTGCCGACGACGGTGACCGCGATGAAGAAGACCAGGGCGACTACGCCGATGATCAGCGCGATCTTGACCAGGAAGGCCAGCATCGGCAGCAAGAAGTTGAACAGCACGAAGAGACCTAGCAGGGTCCCTATGACGAGCATCACGACTTTACCCATGGAGCCACCGTACGTCCTCCGAGCATGATCCGCGAGGCTTACAGAGTGATGACGTCCGTGCCACTTCCGCGGGGCGTGGCCGTACCGTGAAGAGGTGAACACGCGCATCCTGGTGGTCGATGACGATCCGACCGTCTCCGAGGTCGTCGCCCGCTATCTGGAGCGCGACGGGCACGAGGTCGAGTGTGTGGGCGACGGCGCGGAGGCGCTGCGCAGGGCGCTGGCGCACCCGCCGGACCTCATGGTCCTCGACCTCATGCTGCCCAAGATCGACGGGCTGCAGGTGTGCAAGAAGCTCAGGGAGCGCTGGCCGGTCCCGGTGATCATGCTGACCGCGCTCGGCGAGGAGATCGACCGGGTAGTCGGCCTGGAGACGGGGGCCGACGACTACGTGACCAAACCGTTCAGCCCGCGTGAGCTGGCGCTGCGCGTGCAGTCGGTGTTGCGGCGGGCCAGGGGCGCCTCCGTGACCGGCGGGACCGGGGTGCTGCGTGACGAGGACCTCGTGGTGGACGTGGGAGCCCACGAGGTGCGGCTGCGCGGGGACGAGGTCATGCTGACCGCCCGGGAGTTCGACCTGCTGGCATACCTCATGCGCAATCCGCGCCAGGCGTTCAGCCGCTCGGCGCTGCTGAACCAGGTGTGGGGGTGGTCGTTCGGCGACTCGTCCACGGTGACCGTGCATGTACGGCGGCTGCGGGAGAAGATCGAGCCCGATCCGACCGCCCCGCGCAGGATCGTCACCGTGTGGGGGGTCGGCTACCGGTACGAGCCCTTGGAGGACGGCTCATGATGCCTTCTCTGTGGATGGTCGTCGCCGTGGCGGCCGGGTTGGGGCTGCTGGTCGCGCTCGCGGGGATCTGGCTGATGGGGCGGCTGCGCACCCGGTCCATCGGGGCGATGATGGCCGTGGTCGTGGTGGTCGCCGTGGCCGCGACGCTGGCCGGCATCGTGGCGATCATCATGCAGATGCTCCTCGAGGGAGCGGTCAGGGACTTCGTGCTCGTCGTGGTGGCCGTCGGGGGCCTGGTGGGACTCGGGGTCGCGTTCGTGCTGGCCAAGCGGGTGGTGCGGGAGAGTAAGCGGCTCGTGGACGCCGTACGGGAGCTGCCCTTCGTGGCGCCGCGGGGGCTGCCCGCCGAGTTGCAGACGATCGCGAACACGCTGGAGGAGGCGTACGCGCGGGAGCGGGCCCTGGAAGGGGCGCGGCGCGAGCTCGTCGCCTGGGTGAGCCACGACCTGCGGACGCCGCTGGCCGGGATGCGGGCCATGGCCGAGGCGCTGGAGGACGGGGTGGTGTCGGACACCGAGACGGTCGCCCGCTATCACGGCCAGATCAAGCTGGAGGTGGAGCGGCTGTCCGCCATGGTGGACGACCTGTTCGAGTTGTCCCGCATCCACGCCGGGGCGCTGCGGCTGTCCAGGGCCCGGATCGGGCTGACGGACCTCGTCGCCGACACTCTGGCGGGAGCCGAGCCGCTCGCCAGGGCCAAGGGCGTGGTGCTCACGGCCGAGGCGGCGGAGCCCGTGCCGGTGGAGGCCGACGCCGGGGCGCTCGGGCGGGCCCTCGGCAACCTCGTGGTCAACGCCATCCGGCACACGCCGTCGGACCGGACCGTGGTGCTGCGGGCCGGGGTGGAGGAGGGGATGGCGTGCCTGTCCGTGACGGACTGTTGCGGGGGGATTCCCGATGAGGATCTGCCTCGGGTATTCGAGGTGGCCTTCCGTGGGGAGGCGGCGCGGACTCCCACCGCGGACGGCGGCGCGGGGCTCGGGCTGGCCATTGCACAGGGCATCGTGGAAGCGCACGACGGGCTGATCGGGGTGGTCAACGAGGGGCCTGGGTGCCGGTTCGAGATCCGGCTTCCCCTGGTCAGCGGCTGACGCCCTTAGTCGGTTCGTGCGGCCCGGCGCCGTTCGCGGCGGTCGTATCGGGTATGTCCGGCTGGGTGCCGAACGACTCCGACATTGCCCGAAATGTCGGGCAGGGCCAGCGCCACATGCAGCTCCTGCACCGCAGGATCGGGTGCGCGGCGTCGCTGGTGATGCCGCCCGCGTCCCTCGGCTGGTGGAGATCGAGCAGCCTGAGCCCCAATTCGGAAAATTTGAGCAAATCGCTGCGGGCGCCGGCGAGGAACTCCAGGTCCTCGGTCGCCAGCCGGGTGCGGATGGGGACGTAGCCCTCGTGGTTCACCAGACCACGGAGCCGTCCTGCTTCGTCATGCCATGAGGTGGCCTTCTCTGTGCGGATGAGGATGGACTCCAGGCGTTCTCGGAGCCCCTGACGCTGGAGATCTTCAGGGTTTTCTGCCTTCATCGATACGGGATCCCGCCCTCCTACTCCACGCCGCGGCGGCTGATTCGGTGTCACACTGTCAAGCTTTGCGTACTCTCTGTTTCCGTGGAGCCCAAACGGCGGACAAAAACCTGTCGTTGCCCTCTCGGCGTGACAACGTGACCGAATGGCTTCGCGCCGCTAGCCTGCCCCTGTGGAGCTCAAGGTCTCGACTCGATCACATGCCGGGTGCGCGGTCGTCGCGGTCACCGGGGAAATCGACCTCTATACGGCGCCTCACCTGCAGTCCGAGTTCACTCGGCTGCTGCAGGAGGGGCCAAGCCGGGTGGTCATCGACATGTCCGCCGTGGATTTCTGCGACTCCACGGGGATGAACGTGCTGCTTTCGGCGCTCAAACGGATGAAAGAACAGGGTGGGACGCTCGAGGTGGCCGCGCCACGTCCCGCCGTACGCAAGATCCTGCAGGTCACCGGGCTCGACTCGGTGTTCATCGTGCATGACGAGGTGCCAGAGGAGTTCCTCATCGCCGAGGGATCGTGACGCGAGCCGTACGCGGACGCGGGGCGGTGCTGCCGGTGTGTCCCGCCCGGCCGCACCCCGTGTCCGGCGCGTCGATGTGCTGTGCCGGGTAGGCGTGAGGTGGAGCGTCCTACGGCTTGGGCGGTGACGGCGGCGTCCCGTTCGGGTGATGTTCTCTGTCTGGGGCGACTACCTTGGAGGACGATGTTGTCCTGTTCATGGAAGGTGACGGTCAGTGACCGGTGACACCGCGGTCATCATCCCGGCCGCCAACGAGGCCGACCGCATCGCGGCCACCGTCAAGGCCGCCGCGGCACTGCCCGGCGTGGACCTTGTCGTGGTCGTCGACGACGGCTCGCGGGACCAGACCGGCAGGGTGGCACGCGCGGCGGGAGCCCGGGTGGTGCGGCACAGCCGCAACAGGGGCAAGGCCGCGGCGATGGAGACCGGAGCGGAGGCCGTACGCCTCCTGGACGAGGACGCCACCCCCCGCCACCTGCTCTTCCTCGACGCCGACCTGGGCCGGACGGCCGCCGCGGCGGCGCCGCTCGTCGAGCCCGTGCGCGCGGGCGAGGCCGACATGACCATCGCCGTGTTCACGACGAGGGTGAAGCTCGGCGGCCACGGCTTAGTCGTACGCCTGTCCAGGGAGGGCATCCGCCGGGCCACCGGCTTGGAGCTCGCCCAGCCGCTCAACGGTCAGCGTTGCCTGACGAGAGCGGCCTTCGAAGCGGCCCGGCCGCTGGCGCACGGGTTCGGCGTAGAGACCGCGCTGACGATCGACCTGGTGCGCAAGGGCTTTCGGGTGACGGAGGTCGAGGTGGACATGGCGCATCGGGCGACAGGGACGGACTGGCGGGCGCAGCTCCACCGCGCGATCCAACTCCGTGACGTGGCCCGCGCCCTGGCGATTCGCGACCCTCTGGTCACCCAAAACCTCCACAAACTTCACCCCAATCGCTGACCACCTGCGCCTCCCGCCCGGACCGTTGTCGTGCTCCGCCGGTTATCCACAGGCAACGGCCATCCGGCCGAAGCCGGTCGGCGTGTGTGCTGGAATTTGCGGGTGACTTCGCAGACGCGGCACGACAAGGCACGAGGCCGGCTGGCAGGGGCGGCCACGGGGGCGATCGGTGTCTCGATCCTGCTGACGATCATCATCGGCCTGCTCGGCCCGTCCCCGATGGTGCCCGCACTGAGTGGTCCGGCCTGGCACCCGCCCTATTCGCTGGACGTCCACCCCGCGCCTCACCTGACCGTCGCCCTCGCCGCTGTCGCGCTCATCCTGGGCGGGCTCGGCCTTCTGGCCGCCCTTTTCGCCGTGCGCACGACACCCTCGGCCAATGCCGAGGTTCCGATTTCGGTCGGCCCCGCCTCAGCCGGGACTCAAGCCGCACTCGACCAAGAGACCCAGGCGATGGCACGGCGGCCCGGCCGACGCCGCTGGGGCTTGCCGAGCGCGCGCCTGCTGGTGCTCATGGGCTGCCTCGCCGCCGGGATCCTCGCGTTCCTGCCTCCCTCGGGCTCCGCCGACCATCTCAACTACGCCGCGTACGGCCGCATGGTGACGCTGGGCATCAGCCCCTATACGCATGGTGCCGCCGACCTGGCGGGCGACCCCATCGCCGACGCGGTCGAGGAGCCGTGGCGTGAGGAGGCCAGCGTCTACGGCCCGATGGCGACGGCTCTGCAGGCGGCCGCGAGCTGGGTCGGCGGGGACTCGCTCCGGCTGACGATCTTCGTTCTGGCGCTCTTCAACGCCGCCGCCTTCATCGCGACCGGCCTCCTCATCGACCGTTTCACCAAGGACGACCCGGACCGGCGGCTGCGGGCGGCCTTGCTGTGGACGGCCAACCCGCTCTTGCTCTATCACCTGGTCGCGGGCATGCATGTGGACACGCTGGCGGTCGCTTGCATGGTCGCGGCGCTCGTGGCCAGGAGCCGCCCCGTGGGCTCGGGCGCCCTGCTCGGGCTGGGGGTGGCCATCAAGATCAACGCTGGCCTCGTAGCCCTTGGCCCTGCTTGGGAGCTGCGCAGGCGCCCCGCCCGGCTGGCCCTCATGGCGGGCTGCGCCCTGGCGCTGGTGATCGCCGGCTACGCGATCGTCGGGGCGGAGGCGATCACGCCGGTGACGCGCACCAGCAAGTCGATCTCGCATGCCTCTTACTGGAAGCTCGTCCAGGGCTGGCTCCAGTCCATCGTGGGCACGGGAAGCGCCTACCGGGGCGAGATCCAGGTCGGCTCGTTGCTGGTGCTCGCGCTCGTCGCCTGGTGCCTGCTCCGCTGGGCCTCCCGCACGCACTGGGCCGGCGGGGAAGCGCCGGTGGTGGCGGCGGGGCTGGCGGTGGCATACCTGTTCGCCACGCCGTACATCCTGCCTTGGTACGACGGGCTGGCGTTCGGCATGTTGGCGCTCGTGGCGGCCTCTGCCGTGGACGGGTTCATGGTCGCTCACCTGCTGGCGTTGTCCCTCGCCTACTTGCCTGCCCGGGTCGAGGCGCAGCCCGCCGACCTCGAGTGGCTCAGGACGGTGGTCCGGCCTCAGATCGCGTGGGTGCTGCTTGCCCTGACCGTGGCGCTGGCGGTGTGGGCGTGGCGAGCTGCAGGGCGCGCACACAGGCGGCCAGCGTCAGCGGGACGGCGACCGTCAGCGCCATAGCCGGGATGGCGATGCCCGAGTCGTTCATCAGGAAGCCGACGAGGGCGCACGTCAAGGCGCCGAACAGGCCTGCTCTGAGCGTCGGGGCCAGCCCGTACGCCTGCCCGAGCGCCGGCGCCCCCCAGCGCGAGGGCCGGGTGAGGACCAGGAACAGGAACGCCAGCGCCACCACCGACAGGAGGGTCAGTGACCAGTTGCCGACCGTTACGCCGATCATGGCGCTGAACTTGCGGCCGACGACGGTCCACGCCTGACCGTCGATGACCTGCTGCACGAACGTGCCCAGGTGGGTCCGCTGGGTCTCGGGCCGCAGCCAGTCGACCACGGACAAGGCGCCGACCAGCGCCGCCCCCGCCAGGCCGACCAGCAGAAGGCGCAGCACCGACACCCGTCTGCCCGAGAGCAGGATGAGGAAGACGGCCAGCCCGACCACGAACGCCGGCACCCCGCCGAAGTCCGCACCCCACGACGGCCAGCCATCCGCGAACACCGCGAAGCCCCCATACAGCGAGCACGCCCCCACCACGACAAACCTGGACAGGCCCCTGCTCAGCAACCATTGCGCCACCCCGGCCAGCCCGAGGATGGTGCCCGTGGCGTAGACGGCGAAGGCGATGTTGCTGAAGCCGTAGAACCGCCCTCCGGTCACGGGCTCGTAGCCGGTCACGGCGTTCACCTGGAGTCTGGAGCCGGTCATGACGTCGATGAGGAGGGCGAGAGAGGTGATCGCGGCTACGGCGGTGAGCGGGCCGAGGACGTGTGCCCGCCAGGGGCCGGCGAAGGCGACGGCGGTGATCAGGCCGGCGATGGCCAAGATCGTCACAATGACGGACAGCATCGGCACCGGCAGTGCCCACCAGGGCACCAACTGTGCCAGGAACGTGGAGACGGCGATGGCTCCGCTGACGACCGCCACGACTTGCACGGCACGCAGGAGCTTGGAGGTGCTGGCGAGCTGGTCGGTAGCAGCGGAGGAGGGGGAAGCGCTGAGGTGCGGTGGCTGGGTGGGAGTGCGGCGGCGGCGGAGTGCCAGGGCGGCCCAGGCGTAGAAGAGGAGCTGGACCGTCACCAGGACGGTGAAGAACGGGCCGCGAACCTCGCGGAGGACCTGGCTGGCCAGATCGCCGTCCGCCAGCTCCGCCACTGTGCCCGCCGCGGTTGCGGGCCCGGGACCGCCCGGTTGCCAGGGGCGGCCCACGACCTCGCGCGGGGCGGTCAGGCCCAGGAGCTGGATGGTGGTGGCGGTGAGGTCGGTGATGGTGACCAGGGCGTCCTGGCGGGTGGAGGTGGCGGTGAGATGGGCGCGTGGGTACGGCTCCCCGCTCGGGGACGGGCCGGCGGCGATCGCCACGTGCAGGTGCGCGTTCGGGGTCACGTCCGAGATTCCGGCCACCAGGATCGTCGTGCCGGACGGCACCTTGCCGGCCAGGGCGCCGATTTGCTGGTCCGCCCGGGCCACGGCGGCCTGGCGAGCCGGGGCCGACAGGGGGACCGGGACTCCGTACTCGTCGAAGGGCTGGCCGGCCCAGGCGTTCGCAAGGTCGGCGGCCTCGAAAACGATCAGGTTGTACGGGGCAGGGTCGCCCAGGGCATCGAGATTAGGGGCGTATTTGGCGATATTTCCGGACCTGTCGGCCCCGGCAATCGCGGCCCCCGGCCCGACGGCCGCAACCTTGCCACCCCCGTCCGTCACCAGTTGCCCCAAGGTCCCGAGCCGCGCGTTGAAGCCGGTCTCCGACTGATGCGCCGTCAACGTCGACCAATTGGGGACGGCTGCACCCGTGCCCGCCGGCTGGGGCGCGGCAGGGGCCGGGCAGCCCTTGCCTGCCGTGCCGGCGCGCTGACCGGCGGAGACCGTCATCCAGCCGGCGATGGGGCAGGTGATGCCGCGGTCCGGCGGGGGCACGGCCCGGGTCGAAAGCGAGGCCGAGGCGCCCTGGCTCACCAGACGCCACAGGTTGGGCGTCCGGGCCTGGTCGAGATCGCTCCATTCGAGCCCAGGCACGCCGATGAGGGCCACGCGCCCCTTGGCCGCGGTCGCCCATGCCGCTCCGGCCGCGCTCGTCAGAGCAAGTGGTCCCGCGATCAGCATGCCCAGCAGGAGCGCCACGACGAACCGGCGAAGGCGGGACCCGCGACCTACCAGCGAGCGCCGCTCGTGGCGTGCCGGGGTTGGCATGGCGTCGTTCGGCATGGACGGAATCGTTCCTCAAGACTGAGCGGGAGCAAACCTGATCTCAGAGCTTATGCTCACCCACGCGCGAAACGCGGTCGCCGGGTAACGTGCCACCTCGTGATAGATGGCGAGGTGCGGGTGATCCGGCGGCAGTGGTGGGCGTGGGTGGTCGCGGCGCTCGTCGTCGTGGCGGCCGTGGCGCCGTTGGTGCACGCGTGGCTCACCAACCCGGACGATCAACGGCTGGTCGACCTGGACGTCTACCGCACCGGTGGGCAGATGCTGCTCGAGGGGCGACGGGTCTACGACTACTTCACGCCCGCGCCGCAACTGCTGCCGTTCACCTACCCGCCCGTCGCCGCGATGCTGGCGGTGGTGCTGGCGAAGATGTCCTGGGAGACGGCCCAATGGGTGTGGACGGCCGGGATCTTCGTAGCGCTGGCCGTGACGGTGTGGTTCGCATTCAGGGAGGCGCTGAGCGGGCCGGCGGTGCGGAAGTACGTGCCGTGGGCGTTCGCGCTGCTGATAGTCGCCGGCACGTACCTGATGCCGATCAGGGACCAGGTGCGGTTCGGGCAGGTGGACATCATGCTCGTCGCGCTGTGCCTGGCCGACTGCGTGGCCAGGCGGCCGTGGTGGCCCCGGGGGTTCCTGATCGGGCTGGCCACGGCGGTGAAGCTGACGCCCGGCGTCTTCCTGATCTATCTGCTGATCACCAGGCAGTGGCGCACGTTCTTCATGGCGTCGTTCGCGGCGGCGGTGCTCACGTTGGTGCCGTTCGCGGTGATCCCGCAGGACGCGGCCGACTTCTGGTTCTCGGCGCTGCTCGATCCCGAACGCCTCGGCTCGAACGCGGCCACCACCAACCAGTCGATCCGCGGCATGCTGATCCGCCTCTACTTGCCGGACGCGCTGACGTCCGTTCTCTGGCTCGCGATCGTGGCCGGGGTCGGCTGGTACGGCTTCCGTGGCGCCCGCGACGCATACCGGGCGGGTGACCAGCTCACCGCGGTCGCGCTCGTCGGCCTGATGGCCGTGCTGCTCTCGCCGGTCGCGTGGATCCACCACCTGGCCTGGGTGGTCGTGGTGCTCGGCGCGATCGTCGGCGACGGGCGGGATCCAGCCAGGCTACGGGTGGCGGCGGGGGTGTGGCTGTACTACGTGGTACCGATCCCGTGGTGGGGAGTTTCGCTGAAGGCCGCGGACATACCGGGGGTCAGCGTGGTGCTGGGGAAGATCGTTCAGAACGGGTTCGGGCTGGGGGCGTTGGCTCTGGTGTGGATGTTGGTGTCCTGGTTGCCGAAACACCGGAGATCCCCTGACTGAACCATTACCCTCTGTGCCGTGCTCGTTACCACCTGGATCATCGTGGGCGTCATCGCCGGGGTCAGTGGCGTCATGATCGGTTATCTGGCGCTCCGGCAGGCCAGAGCCGTCGTGGAGGACTGCCAGCGGATGCTGGCCAGACAGACCAGCGAGGGCAGGGGCGATCTCAAGGCCATCAGGGACGTGGCCGTCTGCCGGTACGACGCGCTCTCCGAGATGACGGGGCGGCTGTCCTTCTCGATCGCGATGATCAACGGGCTGGGTGACGGCATCGTCCTGACCTCGATCAACGGCCGGAGCGAGACCCGTACGTACGTGCGGCCGGTGGTGGGCGGGAAGGGACAGCAGCCGCTGTCGCCGGAGGAGGAAGAGGCGGTGCGCGCGGCCAGGCTGGGGCTCGGCCCGTTGGTCCCGTCCCGGGCATCAGGGCCGCTCTGACGGCCGGAACGGACCGTCGGCCTCGGGTGAGGGCGCGAGAAGGGCGGTCGTCTCCAGGTGGGGGCGCGGGACGGGAGGTCGGCCTCGGGTGGGGGCGTGGGACGGTGCAGGCCGTGAGCGGAAGGGCGCGCGTGCCTGCCGACCTGCGGATACTCTAGATGCATGCCCAGACTCGCCTACCTCGGGCCGGAGGGGACCTTCACCGAAGAGGCCCTGCGGCTCCTCGACCCCACCGCCGAGCGGCTGCCCTGCGCCACGGTCAGTGCCGCGCTCAACGCCGCTCGCACCGGCGAGGCCGACGGGGCCGTGGTCCCGCTGGAAAACTCGATCGAGGGCGCGATCACCACGACGCTCGACGAGTTCGCCTGGGGCGAGCCGTTGCTGATCACGGCCGAGCTGCTGCTGCCCGTGCAGTTCTCGCTGCTGGCCCGGCCCGACACCGAGATCCCACACATCAAGCGCGTCTACACGCATCCTGCGGCCATCACCCAGTGCCGCGCCTTCCTCGCCCGAGAGCTGCCCGACGCGGTCGTGGTGGCCGCGCCTTCGACGGCGGCCGCGGCGCAGGAGGTGTCGCTGCCGGGCGCCCCATACGACGCCGCCATCGCCGCCCGCATCGCCGGCGAGCACTATGGGCTGGTCGAGCTGGCCACCGACATCGGCGACAGGTCGGACACCGTGACCAGGTTCGTCAAAGTCGGCCGCCCCGGGCCGCTGCCCGAGCCGACCGGCTCCGACCGCACCACGCTGGTCGTTTTCCTGGCTGACGACCACCCGGGCGCGCTGTTGGAGATGCTGACCGAGTTCTCCGTGCGCGGGGTCAACCTGACGCGCATCGAGTCGCGGCCCACCGGCGACGGCATCGGGCGTTACTTCTTCCACTTCGGCTTCGAGGGGCACGTGGCCGACGCCCGGGTCGGCGAGGCCATCTCGGGGCTGCACCGCATCTGCGGCGAGGTGCGTTTCCTGGGCAGTTACCCGCGGGCCGACGGCATCGCGCCGCAGATCAAGCGGGGCACGGCCGACGCCGAGTTCGCCGAGGCAGGCGATTGGCTCGCCCGCGTCCGCGCCGGGCAGGTCTGAGCGCCCCAGCGTCCGCGAGTCCGAGTGTCTCAGCGTCCGCGAGTCCGCGAGTCCGCGAGTCCGAGCGTCTCAGAGTGCGCGAGTCTGAGCGTCTCAGCGACCCGTCGCCCCTGAGTGTCCGAGCGTCCGCAAGCCTGAACGTCTGAGCGTCGCGAGTCTGAGCGTCTCAGAGTCCGCGAGCCTGAACGTCCCAGCATCCCAGCATCCCGTCGCCCTGAGCGACGCTCGCCCTGCCCGGGTCCTTTGGCGGTCAAGCGGGTGTGTCGGGGTCGCCGACGAGGGGCCGCGGCCGCCGAGACTGCCGTTCGGGGTATGAGGCCCGGTGCGTGGTCACCGCGACCGCGTCGGGCAGGTCGGGGGACGGTCATGGCGGGCAGAGGTAATCCGGGGGCGAGACGCAGCCGGGCGCCGGTAGCCTTTCCTTGTGATTGACCTGCGTACCCTTCGTGAGCATCCCGACCGGCTACGGGCGTCGCAGCGTGCCCGCGGTGAGGACGACTCCGTCGTCGACACGCTGCTCGACCTCGACGAGCGCCGCCGATCCGCGCTGACCTCGTTCGAGTCTCTGCGCGCCGAGCAGAAGAGCATGGGCAAGTCGGTCTCCAAGGCGCAGGGCGAGGAGAAGGCGGCGCTGCTCCAGCGTGCCAAGGACCTCGCGAGCCAGGTCAAGGCGGCCGAGGCGGAGGCGGAGAAGCTCGGGGCCGAGCTCGACGAACTCGTCCAGACGATGCCCAACATCGTCGAGGAGGGCGCGCCGCCCGGCGGCGAGGACGACTACGTGGTGCTCGAGACCCACGGCGAGCCGCGGAAGTTCGACTTCGAGCCCAAGGACCACCTGGAGCTGGGCGAGGCGCTCGGCGCCATCGACATGGAGCGGGGCGCCAAGGTGTCCGGCTCGCGGTTCTTCTTCCTCAAGGGTGTGGGCGCGCGCCTGCAGCTGGGCCTGCTCAACATGGCCATGCAGCAGGCGATCGAGGCCGGGTTCACGCCAATGATCACGCCGGTGCTCGTCAAGCCGGAGACCATGCAGGGCACCGGCTTCCACGTGGCCCACGACAAGGAGATCTACCGGCTGCCGGAGGACGACCTCTACCTGGTCGGCACCTCGGAGGTCTCGCTGGCCGGCTACCACGCCCAGGAGATCATCGACGCCGGCGAGCTGCCGCTGCGTTACGCGGGCTGGTCGTCGTGCTTCCGCCGCGAGGCGGGCTCCTACGGCAAGGACACCAGGGGCATCATCCGGGTCCACCAGTTCGACAAGGTCGAGATGTTCTCCTACGTGCGCCCCGAGGACGCCCACGAGGAGCACCAGCGCCTGCTGGCCTGGGAGAAGGAGATGCTGGCCAAGATCGAGGTCCCCTACCGGATCATCGACACGGCGGCGGGCGATCTCGGCATGTCGGCCGCCCGCAAGTTCGACTGCGAGGCCTGGATCCCCACCCAGGGCCGCTACCGGGAGCTGACCTCCACGTCCAACTGCACCGAGTTCCAGGCTCGCAGGCTCGGGACCCGCTACCGCGACAAGGACGGCAAGCCGCGCCACCTGGCCACGCTCAACGGCACGCTCGCCACGACCCGCTGGATCGTGGCGATCCTCGAGAACCACCAGCAGGCCGACGGCTCCGTGGTGGTTCCCGAGGCGCTGCGCCCTTACGTGGGCCTCGACGTGCTCACACCGGCCAAGTAGCCCAGGCCGACCGAGCAGGGCTCAAGGAGCCCAGGGAGGACTGTCCGCCGGCGAGCTCGCCCGGCGGGCGTCCCTCCTGATGAGGGTGAGGGCGGGCAGCAGCACCAGCGCGGTCAGCAGCACGGCGAGCACGACCGCCGCCCAGTAGGCCGCAGGCGTGCCCGCCGCCCACCCGTGGAAGGGCGTGTAGACGCTCAGGTAGACCAGCGGCGCGCCCAGCACCCCGACGGCCAGGGGCGCCGGCCGCGCCCGCCCCGTGAAGATCAGCGCGATGCACACCGCGAACCCCACCGGGATGGTCATCAGACCGAGGAGCCGCACCACGACGTCGAGATCGGCGATCGGGCCGGCGAAGCGGTGCGCATTCACCACGGCCAGATAACTCAGGCAGGCGGCCGCGGCGAAGCCCAGGTAGAGGCGGTGGTATCGGCGCAGCCCCGCTCCGGCGCAGCCGAACAACATGCACGCGGCCAGGAAGATCGCCACGTGCATCTCGGGAGAGAGATCCACCGACGGGCTCTCCGGGTCGTTGCCCGGCCAGCCGAGCCGCCGCCAGGTGCCCGCCTCGTCGCGGACCACGATGCCGTCCAGCCCGTTCGCGACGACCACGACGTGCCCGCCGCGCCAGGCCTGCACGGCGAGCCCCATCGAGCGCAGCCCGGACTCGTCGTCGTACGTCCTGACGAGGCGCTCGCGCTCGTCGCCGTCGGACAGGGACCACGAGGGGTGCCAGGTGTCGCCGCCGTCGTCGGACTGCTCCACGGCCATCAGGCCGGGCACCACCCGATAGCAGCGCGTCGCCTGGTAGGGCACACACGCGGCGGCCTGCGGCGACTTGACGTCCTGGAGTCGGCTGCGGATGTCTGGGGGCAGATCGTCGAAGGGGACGCTGCTCGACGACCAGGTGGCCGCATGGTCCTCAGACTCCCAGATGGTGAAGTCGTCGGCGTACACGAGGATCCGGTCGTCCTTCACCTCGACCGCGGCGGCCGTGGGCGGGCCAGGCGCGGCGGAGGTGGCGGTGACCGCCAGGACGGCCAGCGGCATCGTCACGATGATCCGCCAGCGTGGGGAGGAACCTGCCGCGAGGCTGCGCCGGCGTACCCACCAGGCCAGCGCGAGCGCGGGCAGGGCGAGAAGGTCCGTGGAATCGGCCAGGACGCGCGAGGGGCCCGCTACGAGGGTCCAAGCTTGGGAGGCGGCCTCAGCGCCCGTCTCCGTCGTTTTCACGAGCGCGAACAGCACTCCCGTCAGCACGGTGGCGGCCAGGTCGGCCCGCCGCCAGAAGAACAGGGCCAGCAGCGCGGGCGCCACGACAAGGCCGGCCACGTCGCTGAGCTTGCCCGTCACGAACCCGGGCCAGGCCTGCTTGAGCAGGTGGTCGTTGACCAAGAGCACGATCACCCCGGTAACGGTCACGGGATGACATAACCACGCGTACCTCATATAGGTGTGGACGGTGGGGGCGGCCCGGCGGTTGAGGTGTGGTCCCACCCGTGACCAACCCGACACAAGCAAAAGACCGAGGCCCGCTGGAAGCGAACCCCGGTCTTGCTTGCCGACTACAGGTCAGACGGCGCGAACCTGCGAGGCCTGCGGCCCCTTCTGGCCCTGCGTGATCTCGAACTCGACCCGCTGCCCGTCTTCAAGGCTGCGGTAGCCACTGCCGACGATCTCGGAGAAGTGCACGAACACGTCCGGCGCACCGCCGTCCGGGGCGATGAAGCCGAAGCCCTTCTCGGCGTTGAACCACTTGACGGTTCCCTGAGCCATAAAAGCTCTCCCTCAGGATGTGAATCTATGGGACCCACACCTCGTGGGTCCCGGTGTGTCGTACAGCAAGCACCCGGGGTGGCTCAGACAAAGTCATGCTGGTTTTCACTACGGGATCAGCTAATACAACGCCATCACATCTAACACCATTCTGGCGCGTTGGTGTTCCCCTCCCATGGAAGATTTCTCTCGGGCAGCATGACCGGGCAAACTGGAACCTGTTATGCAGAGCCTTCCCATGCCCCGTCTAGTGGCCACCGACCTCGACGGCACCGCGTTGCGTCCGGACGGAACGGTCTCTCCCCGTACGGTCGCGGCCTTCGGCCGGGTCGAGGAATCGGGCGCTGTGCTGGTGTTCGTGACCGGACGGCCGCCGCGGTGGATGGGCGGAGTCGCGAATGCGCTACGTCACCGCGGGCTCGCGATCTGTGCGAATGGGGCACTGATCTACGACCTCCATACCGAGCGGATAGTGGAATCTCATCTCATCACGGTCGAGGTACTCAAGGAAGTCGTCGCTCAGCTAAGAGCGAACGTGTCCGATCTCGTATTTTCGGTCGAGTATGAAGCTGGTTTTGCGCATGAGTCCGATTTCCTGCTGGGTGGCCTGGACCGCGTAGGCGCCGGGGCGGTTCGTGCCGAGTCGGTGACGGCCCACCCTTGCGCCAAGCTGCTGGCCCTGCACCCGCACATGGGCCCGGACGAGCTGCAGGCCGTCGTGCACGAGCTGGTCGGGCACCTGGTGACCGCCACCCACTCCAGCGGCAGGGGCCTGATCGAGATGAGCGCGCAGGGCGTGACGAAGGCGACCGCCCTGGCGGCGCTCGCGGCGCAGCTCGAGATCAAGCCGTCGCAGGTCATCGCGTTCGGTGACATGCCGAACGACCTGCCCATGCTGAGCTGGGCAGGCACGTCGTACGCGGTCGCGAACGCGCACCCCGACGTGATCGCGGCGGTCGATCACGTGACCGCCGCGAACGACGACGATGGGGTCGCGCAGATCCTGGAGAAGCTCTTCTAGAGGTAGGGCCCCGAGCCGCCGGGCGGCCGATGCCCCGGCTCGTCGTGCGGCACGCCGGGCAACGCCCTGCGCATCTGCTCCAGCTGGGCGCGCGCCGCCATCTGCTGCGCGAACAGCGTGGTCTGGATGCCGTGGAACAACCCCTCGAGCCAGCCGACCAACTGGGCGTGCGCGATGCGCAGCTCGGCCTCGCTCGGCGGCGTGCCGTTGTCGTCGGTGAACGGCAGCGACAACCGCTCCAGCTCGTCGACCAGCTCCGGCGCCAGACCGTCCTCGAGCTCCTTGATGGAGGACGCGTGGATCTCCTTCAACCGCTTGCGGCTGGCCTCGTCGAGGGGAGCCGCGCGGACCTCCTCCAGGAGCTGCCTGATCATGCTGCCGATACGCATCACCTTGGCGGGCTGCTCGACCAGCTGCGTGACCGAGCGGTCCTCGTCGCCGCTATCGCCCTGACCTTGGAAGTCGGGGCCCACCACCACGATGTGGGGGGTGTTGTTGTCCTCAGCATTCATATGACTCACCGTACTAGGAGGATCTTGCCGACGTGCTGTCCCGAATCCAACATACGGTGTGCTTCGGCCGCCTCGGACATGGGAACTTCGGCGTATACCACCGGACGCACCGCACCCGCGGCCACCAGCGGCCAGACGTTGTCCACGACGCTCCGGACGATGACGCCCTTCTCCTCCACCGGCCGCGAGCGCAGCGTGGTGCCGTGGACGGCGGCGCGCTTGGCCATGAGGGCGCCGATGTCGAGCTCGGCCTTGCGGCCGCCCTGCATCCCGATGATCACCAGTCGGCCGCCGGTGCGCAGCGCCCGGACGTTGCCCGCGAGGTATTTGGCACCCATGATGTCGAGGATCACGTCCGCCTTGATCTTCTCGGCGAAGTCCTCCTCGCGGTAGTTGACGACCTCGTCGGCGCCCAGGCGCCGGACCTGCTCGGCCTTCTCCGCGGTGCCGACGGTCGCGATCACGTGCGAGCCGAGCGCCTTGGCCAGCTGGACGGCGAACGTGCCCACGCCGCTGGCGCCGCCGTGCACCAGCAGTGTCTCGCCGCGGCGCAGCCGCCCGACCATGAACACGTTGGACCAGACCGTGCAGGCCGCCTCCGGCAGCGCCGCCGCGACCGTCAGGGGCACGCCGTCCGGCACCGGCATCACCTGCTGCCAGGGCACGGCTACGCGCTCGGCGTAACCGCCGCCGCCGAGCAGTGCGCACACCTCGTCCCCGACCTGGAACTGTTCCACGTCCGCGCCGACCTCGGCCACCACGCCGGCGACCTCGAGCCCCGGGTAGGGCGGCGTGCCGGGCGGTGGGTCATAGAATCCGTTGCGTTGCAGGACGTCGGCGCGGTTCACCGCCGAGGCCGCTACGTCGATGAGCACGTCTCCGCGCTCGACACGTGGCTCCGGCACCTCGCGCCACTCCAGCACCTCAGGGCCGCCGGGCTCGGTGATCTCAATGGCTCGCATGCGAACCACGGTAGCCGGGCAAAGAAGTTGTGGGTTGCCGGGCTGCACGGCAACGCGTGGCGTTACCCTGCAAGATATTTGCTGCCCCTTTAGACCCACCCGAGGGGGAACACGGTGGCAAGACACGATCGAGAAGAATCGCTCGAGGAACAGCTCGCCTGGCTGGACGCGATCAAGGAGACGGAAGAAGCTCCGGTCGCGGTCAGTGCCTCGAGTGCTTCTGCCGACGAGCCCATCGCCTCGCCGTACCCCAAGGACCCGTGGCTGCTCGTCCCGACGCAGCACGAGACGCCGACACCGCCGCTGTTCAGGGCCGCCGTCGACTCGGTGTACGGCCACGCGGCGGCCGAGGATCTGCCCGAGGCCGAGAGTGAGGCCGGGGAGTGGCTCGGCAAGGCGACCACCAGGGAGGAGCCCACGAGCCCGGCCGGCCCGAGTGCGGACGACCCGTTCCACGCCCCGCTCAAGCCGCTGCCGCGCCCGGACGACACCGACACGTTCAGGTTGTCGTTCACGCCGCCGCCGGAGACCGGCACACCCAAGCAGGCGACGGAGGAGGCGAAGGACACCTCGTGGCCGCCGGCCGATCGGTCACGCCCGGCCGAGGAGTCGCCGGCCGCCGAGCAGCCCAAGCAGTTCGAGAGCGACCAGCCCGGCCCCGCTGAGGCGGATGACGACGACGAGGCCTGGGAGGAGACCCTCCCCAGGAACGAACGCCCGCAGTGGACGGACCCGCCGCTCAAGGACGAGCCTCCCCAGGACCCCGAGCCGGTCCAGCAGCGAGCCGAGCCGCTTCAGCAGCGAGCCGAGCCGCTGGAACGGCGTCCCGATCCGCTCCAGCTCCGTCCCGAGCCGCTGGAGCGGCGTCCCGATCCGCTCCAGCAGCGTCCCGATCCGGTCCACCAGCGAGCCGAACCGGTGCACCAGCGAGCCGAGCCGGTGGAACGGCGTCCCGACCCGGTCCAGCAGCGTCCCGAGTCGACCGAACGGCCTGCCGAGCACGTCGAGCGGCGTCCCGAGCCGCCGTCCCCGCAGCAGGAGCGCCCTCAATGGACCGAGCAGCAGGAATGGCGGCCCGCGGAGCGCGAGATCCCCACACCGCCCCCTCAGCCGCGCCGCCGCCCGGCCCCCATCCCCGTGTTCACCGCCCCGCCCAGGCCGCCGGTCACCGGCCGGCCCACCGCCGAGAGCCTCGACCCGGAGTCCCTGCTACGCGGACGGCGTAACGCCCCCTCCAAGGGCTGGCGCCGCCTGGTCTACAAGGCCTCCGGAGGCTGGATCAAGCCGGGCGAGCCACCGGAGGTACGCCGCCGCCGCCAACTCGTCGGCCGTGCCCGCACCCCTGTGACGACGGGGCACCACCGCGTGGCCGTGCTGAGCCTGAAGGGCGGCGTGGGCAAGACCACGACCACGGTCGGCCTCGGCGCCACCTTGGCGCAGATGCGCGGCGACCGCGTCATCGCCGTGGACGCCAACCCGGACCGCGGCACGCTCTCGGACAAGCTGGTCCTGGAGACCTCGGCCACCGTGCGCGACCTGCTCAACGAGCGAGACCAGGTCAAGCGGTACGTCGACATCAGGGCGTTCACCTCGCAGGCGCCCTCGCGCCTTGAGGTGCTGGCCTCCGACCGCGACCCGTCGGTCTCCGAGGCGTTCAGCGGCTCCGACTACCAGGCCGTCTCCCAGGTGCTGGAGAACTTCTACTCGATCTGCATCACCGACTGCGGCACCGGGCTGCTTCACTCGGCCATGGGCGGTGTGCTGGGGCTCGCCGACCAGATCGTCCTGGTCAGCTCCCCGTCGGTGGACGGCGCCCGGGCGGCCTCGGCCACGCTCGACTGGCTGGAGGCGCACCACTACGCCGACCTGGTGAAGAACGCGACCGTGGTGTTGTGCAGCGTCCGGCCCCGGTCGAAGTCGGCGGTCGACATCAAGAAGCTGGAGGCGCACTTTGCCGCCAGGTGCCGCGCCGTGATCCGGGTCCCGTACGACCCGCACCTGGAGGAGGGCGCGGAAATCGACCTGGACCGGCTGCAGGAGTCCACCAGGGACGCCTACCTCCAGCTCGCCGCCTGCGTCGGCGACGGATTCGCGGGGATCCGAGATTAAGCGGAGGGTATGGGATTCGAACCCATGAGGCCATCGCTGACCTGGCCGCTTTCAAGGCGGCTGCACTCGTCCACTATGCGAACCCTCCCGTGCGCCAACCACGATAGCGGCTGCGGTGACACGGGTGTACGTTCAGGACGTGGCGGATCTCAACGTCGAGGTGGCGCGTGCTGACTCCGGCACGATCGTGCGCCTGGTCGGCGATCTCGACAAGCTCACCGCGCCGTTGCTCAAGGAACGCCTGCTGAAGCTCTTCGCCGACGGCCGGGTCGAGATCGTCGTCGACGCGAGGCGGCTCGAGTTCTGCGACTCGAGCGGCCTGTGGGTGCTGGTCGAGCACCAGCGCAGGGTGGCAGCGCAGGCGGGCTGCTTACGCCTGGTCGGCGTGCATGGTGTGCTGCAGCGCGTCCTGGACGTGACCGGCCTCAAGGCCGCCTTCGACAGCGTGGTCCTGGCCGAGCTGTGAGGGTCACCGGTCGCCCAGTTGGGAGAGCAGCCACCTGGGACCCACGATCTCCGCGCCCAGCTCGCTGACCCGCTCCCGCAGCCCCCGATCCGCGGTGACCACGACCACCCGCTCCCACGGCCGGCTCTCCCGCACGACCTCCACGATCGCGTCGTCTCCGCTGCCGGCGGCCGCCACCACCTCGATCCCCGGAACGGCGGGCACGTGCTTGGCCGCCCCCTCGACGACCGCGACCACCCTCGGATACCACTGCGCCAGCACGGGATGGCCCAGCCTGAGTCCCGCCACATCCTCAAGCAGCCGCGTCGCCGCCCCCACGCGATCGCGCCACCAGCCATGCTGGGCTCGCGCGCCGACGATGTTGGCCACGTCGAGCACGATCGTCTCCGGCCTGATCGCCCCCTGGATCTCGCCCCATGTCGCCGCGAACCCCGGATGCAGCTTCCGCCCGGCCACCTCGTCCAGCGCCAGCCAGCGCAGCTCGGTGCTCTCGCGGTTGGCCGGCGCCGCGGACAGCCGCTCGGCCGATGCCGCGATCACCGTCTCGAACGCCCACCCGCCGTGATCGTCGAGGTAGACGCCCTGCACCCGCAGCCCTTCGCCGCGGAGCGCCGCCTCCTCGTGAGCCTCGCGCAACGCGCTGGTGACGGCGTCCTCGTGGCTGTCCCGCGCCCCGCCGGGCAGCCCCCACGTGCCGCCATGGTGGCTCCACCAGGAACGTTTCTGCATGAGCACGTACGGCACGCCCACGTCGTCATGGTGCACGATGAGCAATCCCGAGGCCCCATGCACCCCCCAATGCCTGTGGCCTAGAGAGCACTCGGCCCACCCATCGCCGTCCTTAGCCGCCATGGTGGGATTGTCTCAGCCTCCGCCCTTGGAGAAATGCTGATAGTCCTTCGCCCCGGACCAGTAGCCGCCCCACTCCCAGCCGACCTGAGCGAAGGCCTTCACCACCTTGTCGCCAGGATTAATCACACCTTTGCCCTTCATTGGGCGCTCGGTGTACTTCTCGGCATTTTCGTGTGCCGTGCTGCCACTTGCGGTGACATATGGGTTCTGCTGGGGATTGATGTCTATCGCTTCCCCGTAGGCGTGGTTGGACCAATTACTGGAGCCGGTCGCCTTGCGGCAGTTGAAGGCAGAGGTGTTGTTCGCCTCGATCGAGGCGAAGTCGTCAGCCTTGTACGCGTCCACCAGCTTCATCTGGTAGACCGGCCAGCGCCACCCGTACAGCTTCTTGAAAACCGTCACGATGTCGTCGGTCACCGTCTTGCGCACGACCAGCTCGCCGGTGTGCGGCTTGTTGTCGAACCCCCAGTAGGACAGCGTGACCAGCCGCAGATCCCGGTAGTGGACCGGGCAGCCGGGCCGCCACGAGTACGGCAGGCGGTCGCGGGCTACGTTGGACACCTTGGCGCTGAACTCGGGCGGCGAGGCCGGTTTGGTCGGCGTGGCCGTCGGCGAGCCGGGTGTCTCGTATGCGGGTGTGGACGTCGTGGGCTCAGGAGCGACCGACGCGATCGGCTCGGTCGCGGCGCACGAAACGGACGCGAGCACCACGAACGCCATGGTTGCAGCACGTTTCATCCACCCACCATATGCGACGTCTCGCCAGGTCAGGGGACTATCAGCACCGTACGGCGAGCCCTGCCCGTCAACGGCGGCTCCCACCGCGGGTCCGTACTTCCGCCGGACATGGCTCAGTTGTCGTGCTTGCCGCGACGTGCCAGCTCACGCAGGGCGTCCGCCGCGTAGATCACGATGGCGACGAAAGAGAGCGCGGCGAGCGAGCCGCCGACCCACAGGTCGTTGACCGTCGCGTGGACGTACGCGGCGCCCCTCGGCTGGTAGCCGACCGCGAACGGGGCCGCGACCAGCCACAGGCCGCCGAGGAACAACAGGACCAGGGCGGAGACGCCCAGCTTGGCCTTCATCGGTTCTCCTCCACTCCGACCAGGGGAGCCGTGCCGTTCCTGCGGTGCTCACCCGTCTTCAAGTCCTCACGCAGCGCCTCGACGAGCGGGGCGAGCAACGCGGCCAGTTCGGCCGACGACGCCTGAGGCGCGCTCGGCACGGCCTCGGGCTCCGGCTCGGCCACGCGCGGGCGCACGGCCACCACCCCCCGCGCCACCAGCTCCTCATGCAGGGCCATGGCGAAGCTGACCACGCCTGCGAGCCCCACCACCGCCACGCCGAGACCGGTGAAGAACTCCGAGATCGTGGGGTCGGTCCAGTCGGCGTTCTCCGGTTGGGTGCCGAGGGCGAAGGGCGCGATCATCAACCACAGCCCGCCCAGGACCGCCAGGGACGCCGCGACGGCGCCCACGAACTTGCGAATCATTGCGAGATTCCTCCAGAGACGAGGTCTTTCTGCGGGGGCGTGGCCTGCGCGATCAGGGCACGCGAGGTGGGCCGCAGCACGGAACGCGCCACCGCCCTGGCGCGTTCGCGTTCGGAGCGATCGTCCGGCGGGGCCATCTTGGCGACCGCGGTGAGCAGCGCGGACGGCTCGCCGTTCGCCCGCTCGACGCGCTGGGCCACGAGCTCCAGCAGCAGCCCGGCGAGGACCAGGTCATCCTTGCTGAGCGGCTCGGACGCCGCGGGCGCCGTCGCGGGGCCGCGCAGCGGGAGCTCCTTGAGGAAGATCGTGGCCACGAAGCCGAGCAGCGCAATGGGCACGCCCACCATGAACACGGTCTCCAGGCCGCGCGTGAACGACTCCAGCACGATGTTCTTGATCGGCCCGGGCAGCTGCTGGATGGCACTGGGGCTGCCGAGCTTGACGTCCGAGCCGCCGGGCAGCGAGATACCTGCCGCCTTGAGCATCTCGGCCATTTCGTCCTTGAGCCGGTTCGTCAGGATCGCGCCGAACGCGGCCACGCCGACGGCGCCGCCCAGCGAGCGGAAGAACGACACGCCCGACGTGGTGGAGGCCATATCGCGTGGTTCGGCGCCGTTCTGGGCGGCCAGGATGAGCATCTGCATGGACAGTCCGAGGCCGACGCCGAGAACCGCCACGTCGAAGCCGATGAGCCACTCGCTGGAGTCCACGTGCAGCCGGGAGAGCAGGAACAGCCCCACGGCCACGATGAGCAGGCCCGCGACCGGGAAGATCTTCCACTTGCCGGTCTGGGTGACGATCTTGCCGGAGATCACGCCGGCCAGGAAGAGCGCCAGCACCATGGGCAGCGTCATCAGACCCGAGTTCGTCGGGCTGAGGCCCTTGACGATCTGCAGGTACTGCGGCAGGTAGATCATCGCGCCGAACATCGCCATGCCGACGAACAACGAGGCCAGGCTGGTGAGCACGAACGTACGGTTGCGGAACAGCCGCGGCGGCAGGATCGGGTTGCCCGCCGTCCGCTCGGACAGCACCGCGAGCGCCAGCATGAGCAGGGTGAAGGCGGCCAGGAAGTAGGTCCAGCCCGAGTTCCACGCGAACTCCGTGCCACCGAGGGTCAGCAGCAGCATGAGCCCGCTCGCGCCGGCCGTGATCGTCGTCGCACCCCAGATGTCGATCGAGGTGTTCCGCTTGACCGTCGGCAGCCGCAGCACCTTCTGGATCACCAGGAACGACACCAGCGCGAACGGCACCACGACGTAGAAGCACCAGCGCCAGCCGAGCCAGTCGGTGTCCACGATGAACCCGCCGAGCAGCGGCCCCGCCACCGTGGAGATCCCGAAGACCGCGCCCATGTAGCCCGAGTACCGGCCACGCTCGCGCGGCGAGACGATGTCACCCAGGATCACCTGGGAGAGCGCCGACAAACCGCCCACACCCAGGCCCTGTACGGCCCGCGCCGCGATCAGCTGCCCCATGTTCTGCGACAGGCCCGCCACCACCGACGACGCGACGAACAACGCCAGCGCCGACTGGAAGAGCAGCTTGCGCCCGAAGAGGTCGGACAGCTTGCCCCACAACGGCGTGGACACCGTCATCGTCAGCATGGTCGCGGAGGCGACCCATGAGTACTGGTCCTGACCGCCGAGCTCCCCCACGATCGTCGGCAGAGCCGTGCCCACAACCGAGGTCGAGATCATCGATGTGAGCATCGCGAGCATCAGCCCGGACATGATCTCGAGGATCTCGCGGTGGGTGTACGTCCGCTTCGTGGGGGAGGCGGCCTGCGCCTGGGCTACCACGACACCACATCCCCTTCATGCAGATTTATCCGACTCGAGTATACGTATGTTTACTAGCCGAGCGGCAAGTGGGGTCGGTCTTGAGTAGAGTTCGGGTCATGAACGCCGAGGTGACCCGGCCCCGCGGCAGGGAGGCCACCCGTGAACGGATCCTGCAGGCCGCCCGGACGTTGTTCGGCGAGCACGGCTACGAGCAGGTGACCATCCGCATGATCGCCGCCGCGGCGGACGCCAACATCGCGCTGGTCGGCCGCTATTTCGGCTCGAAGGCCGGGCTGTTCGGCGCGGTGCTGGAGGGCGAGCCGACCATCAGTGCGCTGTTTCGGGGCCCGGAGGAGGGGCTGGCGAGGCGGCTGGCGGTTTACGCCGCCGAGCGCATGCAGCACCCGCCGGACAGCCCGATCCTGCGCACGCTCGAACGCTCCGCCCGCCACCCCGAGGTCCAGGAGGTGGCCCGCGAACGTCTGATCGCCGCCGTGCTCGATCCGTTGCAGGCCCAGCTCGGCGGCGGCCCGGACGCTCTGGCCAGAGCCCGCATGGTGGCGGCGGTCTTCCTGGGCATCGGCGCCATGCGTCGCCGGCTCGGCCCGGAGACGCCGACGCCGGCCGACGTGGACCGGCTGACCGCGATCTTCCAAGCGTGCCTGGCCGAGTGAAACTTTCACCCCCCAAGGTCCTCCTGGCCAGGGGATATGCGGTGGGAAGCGATCCGATGTCTTTGACCGGCCCGCGACGCCTCCTACCATCCGGGAGTGCTGGTGGGAGCGCTCCCACATGACCGACGGAGTGATTTCATGTCTCGCAGAAGGCCCATGTTGGCGGTGCTCCTGACGGCGGCCGCCATGGCCGCGGCAGGGGCGGTCGTGTTCTCGTCCTCCACCGCCCAGGCCGCCGACTCCGCTTTCTACGTGGATCCCCAGACCAACGCGGCCAAGTGGGTGGCCGCGAACCCGAACGACAGCCGTACCCCCGTGATCAGGGACAGGATCGCCGCCGTGCCGCAGGGCCGGTGGTTCGCGACGTACAATCCGTCGACCGTGCGCGGCCAGGTCGACTCCTACGTCGGCGCCGCCGCCGCGGCCGGCAAGACCCCGATCATGGTCGTGTACGCCATGCCGAACCGTGACTGCGGCGGCGCCAGCGCGGGCGGCGCCCCCGACCACGCGTCCTACCGCGCCTGGATCGACCAGATCGCGGCCGGGCTGGCCGGCCGCCCCGCGTCGATCATCCTGGAGCCGGACGCTCTGGCGATCATGTCCAACTGCATGAACGCCTCCCAGCAGGCCGAGGTCAAGGCCTCCATGGCGTACGCGGGCAAGAAGCTCAGAGGCCAGGCCAAGGTCTACTTCGACATCGGCCATGACGCCTGGCTGGGCGCCTCGGAGGCCGCCTCCCGGCTGACCGGCGCGGACGTGGCCAACAGCGCCGACGGCATCGCGGTCAACACCTCCAACTACCGGGCCACGCCCGGGCTGGTGTCGTACGCGAAGAGCGTGATCGCGGCGACCGGCGTGTCCAGGCTGAAGGCCGTCATCGACACCAGCCGCAACGGCAACGGCCCGGCCGGCAGCGAGTGGTGCGACCCGGCCGGCCGCGCGACCGGCATCTGGAGCACCACGAACACCGGCGACTCCGCCATCGACGCCTACCTCTGGGTGAAGCCCCCGGGTGAGGCGGACGGGTGCATCGCGGGAGCCGGGCAGTTCGTGCCGCAGCGCGCGTACGACCTGGCCATCGCCGCCCCGTCACCCACCGCCACCCCGACCGTGACGCCCACCGTCACCCCGACCGTCACCCCCACCGTGACGCCGACCACCGGACCTGGCGGCTGCACGGCCACCTACAAGGTGACGAGCCAATGGCAGGGCGGTTTCCAGGGTGAGGTCACCGTGAAGGCCGGCTCGTCCGCCATCTCCGGCTGGAGGGTCGGCTGGACGTTCCCGAACGGGCAGACGATCACCCAGCTCTGGAACGGCAACCTCTCCGGCAGCGGCACGGTCTCCGTCACGAACCTGAACTGGAACGGCGCCCTGGCCGCGGGCGCGACCGCCTCGTTCGGCTTCACCGGCAACTGGACCGGCCAGAACGGCACCCCGTCCCCGGTGACCTGCACCGCGTCCTGACAGATTCGCCGGGCCCTCGATCCCCAGGGGCCCGGCGAAATATCCGCGCCTTCATTGCTGTTGCAACGAGCCAGGTCATCTATGCCGGCTCTGCGAAAGGCGCGTACCCATGGCTTTGCCGCTGTCCATCCTGGATCTGGCCCACATCGGCGAGGGAGAGACGGCGAGTGACAGCTTCACCGCCAGCGTGGCCTTGGCCCAGCGGGCGGAGGAGCTCGGATACCAGCGGATCTGGTACGCAGAGCACCACAACATGGACAGCATCGCCTCCTCGGCGACCAGTGTGCTCATCGCCCACGTGGCCGCGCACACCCGGACGATCCGCCTCGGAGCGGGTGGCGTGATGCTCCCGAACCACTCCCCGCTGACCATCGCCGAGCAGTTCGGCACGCTCGAAACCCTGCATCCGGGGCGCATCGACCTGGGCCTGGGCCGCGCGCCCGGCAGCGACCAGCAGACCATGCGGGCGCTGCGCCGCACCCCGGCCGCCGCGGACACCTTCCCCGAGGACGTGCTGGAGCTGCAGGGATACCTGACGGGCCAGTCACGGATCCCCGGCGTCAACGCGACCCCCGGCAAGGGGACCGACGTCCCGCTGTACATCCTCGGGTCGTCCCTGTTCGGGGCTCAGCTGGCCGCCATGCTGGGGCTGCCGTACGCGTTCGCCTCGCACTTCGCCCCGGCCGCGCTGGAGGAGGCCGTGGCGCTCTACCGGCGCGAGTTCAAGCCGTCCGAGCAACTGGCGCAGCCGTACGTGATGGCGGCGCTCAACGTGATCGCGGCGGACACGGCCGAGGAGGCGCAGGAGCAGTTCCTGGCGGCCAAGCGGCTGCGAGTGAGCAGGTTCCTGGGGCGCGGGCGCACGTTCACGCCGGAAGAGGCCGACCTGATCCTCGACTCGCCGGCCGGGCAGCAGCTCCTGCAGATGGCCAAGTATTCGGCCGTCGGGGACCCGGGCGAGGTGAAGGACTACGTCGACCGTTTCGCCGAGCACGCCCAGGCCGACGAGCTCATCGTCGTGTTCTCCGCGCCCGACAGGAAGGCGTGGCTGCGGTCGGCGGAGCTGCTGGCCCGGGCGTACGGGCTCTAGGCGGCTATTCGTGGTGCGGGCCGATGACATAAGGCCCGGTGGTCTCGGAAGCCGGCAAAGGGGACAGCCCCGCCGCGACCAGCTGGGTCCGCAACGTCATCACCGTCCGCTCCAGCGCCCTGATCTGCGCCTGGAGCCGCCGGATCTGGTCGCGCATCGCGGTTGAGGTGCTCTGTTCGGTGATCAGGTCGGTGCTGAGCTGGGTGGCCTGGCTATGCACCCGGCTCATCTGCCGCTCCATCTGGCTCAGCGCGTCCTCGTAGATCGTCTTCGCTCGGAGGAACGCCTCGGCGTCCACTTTGGACCGTTCTATCTCGGCCTGATGCTCGGCCTGCGCCAGTGCGGTCTGCTGGGTCTTCTTGTTGGCGTCGGTGGCCGACTTGAAGGCCAGGTACGCCACGCCGAGCGGGACCACGCCCACGCCGACCTGAATGAGGATGTCAGTCAGCCCGGGCATCACGGCCTCCTCCCACCGGCCGGATCACGCCTGTGTAGGTGATGCCGTCGTCGCTGTGCCAGGCGTTGACGGTCAGCGCGATAGGAAACTCGCTGCCGTCGCGACGCAGGCCCACCAGGGGGATGATCCGGCCGTCCAGCTCCGACTCGCCGCTGGCGCGTACCCGGGCCAGCCCGGCGGCGTGCTGGTCGCGGAAGCGGGACGGCATCAGCACCGTCAACGGCCGCCCGACGGCCTCGTCCGTGCTCCAGCCGAACAAGGCCGCGGCCTGCGGGTTCCACGACAGAATGACCCCGGACGCGTCGGCGACGACGACGGCCGTGGACCCCGTGCCCGGGAGCCGGTCCACGCTGACGGCCTCCGGCCAGGTGGCGATCAGCGCGATCCAGCCACCGAACGCCAGCCAGACCGCCCCGCCGACCCAGCCGCGTGGATTGTCGCCGGTGAAGGTCGAGACCAGATAGACCAGGCCGTAGAGCACGAGCAGGGCGGTGGCGGCGGCGAAGGCGACCCGGTCGGAGCGCATGAACGTCTGCACCAGGCACAGGGCGCCGATGACGCACCAGGCCACGGCCCAGACGGTCAGCGGGGCGAAGGAGGCCAGCATGGCGTAGCCGGGGGCGGTGCGCTGGTCGGCCGGTGCGAACGCCAGGGAGGCGGCGATGGCCAGGCTGAGCAGCCCGACGAACGCGAGAGACGCGCCGCGTCGTCCGATGCGGCGCATCACCCGTGCCACGACGTCGTTACTCACAGTGGCAAGATTAATGCACATCGTTAGCTCTGCGAGGGTGAATCCTTGGCCGTTGCTCAATGGGTCAGCCGGAACGCCGGATGACCGGCATGTATCCACCTCGCGCCCGCCCGCTCTCGGCCAAAGCTGCCCAGCTGAACGTCTCGTTGTGCACGTCGACCGCCGCCACCACGGCCCCACCGGCCCGGTCCACGGTGCCCAGCCACGCGAAACGCTCATCGGCCTCGTCCCGGTGCGTGATCCCTTCGACCATGAGCCGAAACCGCCCCGGCCCTTCGACCATCGAGAAGGTCACACCGGGGATGAACTCCCACCCGACGCAGGTGGACGGCCTGCCCGAAACGAGCCGGAACGTGGGAAGTTGCACGATGGGTTCGGCCGAGTAGATGACCAGCGTCGGTAGGGCGCCGCCAAAATAACGGGCATCCTCACGAGGGACACAGGATGGCACGCGGGGGAGTATGCCACCGGCACCACGTGATCACCTGAGAAAGACGTAACCGATCTGTGGCAGATCGTGGCCGGGATCTCTCGCCAACGTGGATGTCCCGCTGTATGACGGACGGGTGACCACGTCGATGAGAAGGAACATGTCCATGGAAAGCAGGCATCCCGCGCTCTCCCGGCTCGATGTGCTCGTCGGCCGCTGGACCGTACACGTCCCCGGCGTGGGCAGCGCATGGGCGGATTTCGCCTGGCAGGACGAGGGCGCTTACCTGCGCCAGGTGTCCGACATCGACGCGATGCCGGACACGGCCCCGCAGGCGTGGCGGGACAATGCCCCGTTCCCGACCACCGCCCTGATCGGCCTGGACGACGCGACCGAGCAGTTCACGATGTTGTACGCCGACGCCCGCGGCGTGCACCGGGTGTACCAGATGACGTTCGCGGGCGGCGAGTGGCGGATCTGGCGCGACGCCCCCGGCTTCAACCAGCGTTTCATCGGCACGCTGAGCCCGGACGGCGACACCATAGAAGCACGCTGGGAGCAGTCGAAGGACGGGATGACCTGGGACCTCGACTTCGAGCTCACGTACTCGCGCCCGCCCGCACGTTCATGACCGGCTCGTCGGCACCGGGTCGTGCCGACGCAGTGAACGCGATCGTCGCCCTCGCTTTCACCGCACGCCGCGCCACCTCTCCCATGGCCAGAAGCCTCCTGCTCGCAGGGGCCGCAGGTGTGGCGTTCGCCGTGTCATCGGTCCTGACCAAGACTGTGATGATAGACCTGCCCGCCGGCATCACCGGCGCCTCGCTTCCTGGCCGCACACACTCCGGCCGGTGACGCCGCCGCGCCCGCCCGAGGCGGTGGCACGACGCGGGACACCGTAACCGCCCTCGACCCGGACAACGCGGACACCGGCCGATCAGCGCCCTGCGTGTTCGCTTGACCTTGCCCGCAGGCGTGGCCCAGTCCGGTAGGGCCATCGGGACGCCCTGCACCGCGCGCGGCTGGGGACGCGACACCCCGGGAGCCGGCGAAGGCGGGCAGGCCGCTGCTCCAGGGTGAGCAGGCGATCAGCGGAACGCTCAGCCAGGGCGCCGGCCATGGCGGCGATCGCCAAGGGGCTCTCGCATGTGGTGATCGTATGGCGGTTTTGTGGGGTCCGACGCAATCGTTGGCCATGAGGCGATCGCACCGGGAGAGCCGGCTCTACGCCGTCTATCAGCCCGGTAACCGCTGATCGTGTGGGTAGACGGCCGGTTTGGGGGATGTCAAGCGTTTGATGCCATGGCCGCGCGTTGTCCCCCAAATACGGCTTCTGGTCACCACACCACCCATATGCCTCGCTGCGGACAGGCCGGGGCGAGAGTCGAATGGAGGAACCTGTGGTCAGAATGAGTCTGCGCTATGCCAGGTACGCACTCAGCACCCTGACGACTGCACTGTTCCAGCTGCCCTGCAGCTAACGGAAACACGGTCGGCCGGTCTACGGACCGGCCGACCGAGCCAGTCTGTGCCGTCAGATGAATTGAGGCCCCATGCTTGCCACAGCCGCTCGACAGCTCCGCTATGTCGCCACCGTGCTCCGCGGCGGCCGATTCGACGTTGACGCACTACGGAAAATGGTGGCCGACCTCCGTCAGACGCTTGACGAGTTCGGCGAGCCGGGTGAGGGCGCCAATGAGCTGCTGCCCGGCGGCGGTGTCGATGACCCGGAGATCCGGCGGTCGATGGCGGACCGGCGCCTGCGCCAGGCGATCCGCCAGGCTGCCGAGCACACTGCCTACTATCGGCTCTGGTTCAAGGAGCACGGCGTCGATCCGAGTCGCATCGGTCTCGATCAACTGCACCAGGTCGCGTCCACGCCTAAGTCGGCCTTGCGCGGCGCCGGTCCGGCGTTCGTGTCCGATCAGAGCGAACCGGTCCTGATGGCACAGACCACCGGCACCACCGGGACGCCGACCGTCGTCTGGTTCTCGCGCTACGAGCTGGAGCTGTCCGCGGTGCTGTCCGCGATCTCCTACCTCATGGTCGGTGGCGTGCGGGAACACCACGTCAGCATGTCGTGTGTCAGCTCGCGAGCGACCGTGGGCCTGATCTCGGTGCAGCGGGCGCTGGGCCTCGTCGGCGCCGGTTTCGTCGCGCAAGGACTGGTGGACCCGGGCATCGCGTTGGACCGGCTGGCCACGCCGCTGCACCTGCCAGGAAAGGCGCCCCACATCACCGACCTGTACACGGTTCCCTCGTACCTGGGGGCGCTCGTGCAGCGCGCCGAGCAGGACGGCTGGCAGTCCAGAGACTTCGGGCTGCGCCAGATCCTGACCGGAGCGGAAATCCTGACCGACGCGCTGCGCGACCGGGTACGCGAGGTGTTCGACGTGCCGGTCTCCGACGTGTACGGAATGACGGAGCTCGTGCCGACCACGGGACTGGTCTGCACGCAGCAGCACCTTCATCTGGCATCCGAGCAGGCCCACTTCGAGGTACTCGACCGGAACGCCGACACCCCGGCGCCGGTGGGTGAGATCGGCGAACTCGTGGCCACGCCGTACGTTCCCTACCGAGACACGACACTGCTCGTCCGGTACCGAACGGGCGATCTCGTCCGCCGGCTCCCGGACGAACCCTATGGCTGCGAGCTGGCCCAGCTCCCGGCCACGTCACCGATCGTCGGGCGGGCGAAACACTTCACCGGAGGTCCGACCGCCCGCGACATCCTGGAGGTGCTGCAGGGAGTGAGGGAGGTCCCGCTGCCCACCCGGTACGCGCTGACCGGCGATCCGCTCAAGCCCGATCTTCACGTCGTCGCACCACGCGGCGGCGGTCTGGCCGGCCGGATCGAGGAGCGAGCGGCGGCTCGTTCACTCCAGGTCGCCGACATCGTGCTCGTCGAAGAAGCCCGGGATCTTCCCGAGCCGTGCCGAGTGCGCGCGGACCTGTACGAGCACAGTTTCGAGACGTCGCCTTCATAGCGGCGATCACCTCTCTCGCCGGCCCGGAGACCCCATGTTCACCTTGCAGAACTTCGCGTTACTCGACCTCCTCATCGGTCTGACCGTGCTGCTCGGCCTCGGCTACGCGCACCGGTTCCGGCTGCCGCGACCGCCGGTAGGGCGTTTCACCACCTCCGACGTGCTCATCATGAGCTGTCTGGTGGTCGTGATGCCCATCACGTATCTCGCCATGCCGGCACCGGCCGTCTCCGCGGTGTTCGGCGTCATGTTCCTCGCCAGCGTCCAACTCGCGCTCGCGCCGTTGCTGGGGGGACGACCGGCCACGGTCGCCGCCGTCCTGCTCGTAGCCGCCGCGGCCGGAGCCGCCATCGCCGGGTACGGCACCTTGGTGCTGGTGCTCAATGTCGTCCTCATCATGATCGCCGTGATCGGTGTGACAAGTCTGTGGACGCAGACCGGGATGACAGCCGGGCACGTCGCGGCGTTCGCCACCGCGCTGGCGGTGTACGACCTGTTCGCTACTGGCCTTGGCGACATGACCGATCGGTTCCTGGCTCAGGTGGAGGGCTATCCGTTCGCGCCGCTCCTCGCCGTGACGAGCGGAGCCATACCGGTCGCGGCGGGCCTCGGCGACTGTCTGATCCTGGCGCTGTGGCCGATGGTGGCGACCAAGGCGTACGGCAGGCCCGCGGGATGGATCGGGGCGGCCACCGGCATCGGCCTGATCATCGTGGTGCAGATCGGATTCGCCACCGGCGTGCTCCGCTCGGGCATGGCATTCCTCACCGTGCTGGGGCCGGCAATCCTTGTTCAGTATCTGCTCTGGCGCAGGATCCGCGGGGCGGAACGCCGCACCCACCAATGGCTCGGTGTGCCGACGTCAGCGGTCGACACGTCCGGCCGAATCGACCAGATGGCGACCGCCCTGCGCACCGCCCGATCCGCGACCGACCTGCCGGCCGGCACCTGGGCGGCCGTTGATGACGATGCGGTCCTCGCACAGGGACCGACACCTGGGACGGCGCTACGAGCCGCACGCCGCGCCGGTTACCAGAACGTCCCGTTCATCAGGCAGATCTAGGGCCGGTATAGCAAGGCGAACGTCTCCCTCTGTTCAGGTGCGCCCGCTTTCGTCAGGATGGCGTGCGCACGCCGCCAAGCCGACCGGGCCGCGCCCTCTCTCCCCGTCCCCTGAAACACATGCCCCAGAGTGATCAGCGTTCTGGCCTGGGCGAGCCGCTGCCCGGTACGCCGGAAGATCCGCAGTGCCTCCTCACAGTGCTCCCCGCAGGAGACCAGCTCGCCCAGACCAAGGCATGCGGCCGAAAGGGCGCTGTGTGCTTTGCCCAGCGCCAAGGCGTACCCATTGCCTGCCAGGTGCCGGGCACAGTCGGCGAGGCTCAGCGCCTCGGTGTGAAGACCTCGGAAACGGGCCAGCTCCGATCGCGCCAGCAGCAGCTCCACCTGGTTCGGCCGATGGCTGGTGTGTTCGGCGATGGCCGCAGCCGCGGCGAGGCGGTCGTCGGCGTCTCCAGCATCCCTGCACCGGAGGCTCACCAGCGCCAGTCCGATCAGAGCGCGCACCTCGATTTCGTGGTTCTCGACGCTCTTGGCCACGGATATCGCCTCCGACAGGGCTTGGAGCGCGGAGTCATAGCGACCGGCCTCCAGATGCACGCCGCCGAGGGATTCCAGCGCCATGGCCTCCACGTACGGGGATCCGATCTCGCGCCCGACGGACAATGACCCGCTGAGCGTGGCGAAGGCGTCCTCGAGCCGGCCCATCTCCCGCTGAACCACTCCGAGGTTGGTGCGCACGACGGCCTCGAGCTGGCGCTTGCCGATCTCGATGGCCGCGGCGAGCGCCTGCCGGTGGCGCTCTTCAGCATCGCGCAACCGGCCGAGGTCAAGATACAGAGCCGCCAGGTTGCCGAGGCTGGACGTCTCGCCCGCGCGGTTGCCGAGTTCGCGGTCGATGGCAAGGGCTCGCCGGAACCGGCCGATGGCCCGCTCCGGCACCCCGGCCTGCGCGAGAGCCACCCCGCTGGCTCGCAGCACGGCCGATTCTCCCGCGCTCCAGCCCGCGCGGCGCAGGAAAGGCAGCGCCTGGCGGTAGGCGTCCATGGCGGCGTCCAGGTCGGCGATCCGCCACCGTATGTAGCCGATGGACATCAGCATCGCGCCCTGCCCCATGCTGTCCTGCTCCATGCGGGCGGACTTGAGCCCGAGTTCGGCGATGCGCAGGCACTCGGTGATGGGCCGTTTCCAGGGCAGGACATCTCTCAGGGCATCGGCCAGCCGCCAGGCCAAGGCGTGGGGGCCGCGCTCAGCCGCGCGGGCGATCAGCGTGGCGATGGTGTCCCACTCCCGGTCGAGCCAGTTCTCCGCGTCGGCCGTGTTGCTGAAGGAGAGGGGCGTCACGTCCGTGACCGGTCCGTCCGGCGCCGGTCCGACCACGCGTACATCGACGTGCTCACCTGCGGAGACGATGGTCCGCAGGTAGAAGTCCAAGTACCGGTTGATGGCGGTCTCGCGCTCGGCGGGCGGGTCCTCCGCCTCGGCCCGCTCCGCGGCGTACGTGACCAGCAGGTCGTGACAGGTATAGCGGTCCGGTCCCGCGTTCATCAGATGGACCCGCGCCAAGTCGTCCAGGAGCTTGGCCGTGTCCGTCGGGGAGTAGCCTGCCAGCGCCACCGCGCCCGCGACGGTGATGCCGGTGTTCGGCACCAGCCCGATCAGCCGGAACAGCCGCCGTCCCGCCGGGGCCAGCGCCTCGTGGGATCGTCCGACCGCGCCGCGCACCGCCGTGCGCCGATCGCCCGGGACCTCCAGTTGGGAAAGAAGGTCGTGATCGCCGAGCTCGGCCATGTACTGTGCGAGCGTCTTGTGCGGGCTGCTCGCCACCCTGGCGCCCGAGACCCGCAGGGCCAGCGGCAGGCGCGCGCAGAGTTCGGCCAGGCGCGCGGCGGCGTGCGGTTCCCTGCGGACCTTGTCCGGTCCCACGGTGTCGGCAAGCAGTTCGACGGCTTCGTCCGGATCAAGCACGTCCAGCGTGACGCGCCCGGCGGACTCCAGCGCCACCAGGCCGCTCAGCCGGTCCCGGCTGGTGACCAGGATCCGGGATCCGGTGTCGGGGGGTATCAGCGAACGGATCTGGTCCGGCTCGGCGGCGTTGTCCAGCACCACGAGAACACGCTGTCCAGTCAGGATCGACCGGTACAGGCCGATCTGGGCCTCCAGCTCCACGGGGATGTCCTCCGCGGGCCAGCCGAGCGCCTGGATCAAGCGCGGCAGCGCCTCGGCGGTGCTCATCGGCGGCGCCTGGTCGAACCCCCGCAGGTCGAGGAAGAGCTGCCCGTCGGGGAAGCGCTCCGCCACGTGATGCGCCCAGTGGACGGCGAGCGTGGTCTTGCCGACTCCGGCGCCCCCGACCACGAGGATCACCTGCGCGGCTGACACCTCGTCCAGTTGTCCGAGCTCCGCCCGCCTGCCGATCAGCCGGCCCACCGCCGGCGGGAGCTGCCGGGGAACGAGGCGGCGTACAGTCTGGCGCTCGGGCAGGGTGAGCGCCTCGTCGTTCCCCAGGATCGCCGCGTGCAGGCGCTGGAGCTCGGTGCCCGGTTCGACGCCCAGCTCACCCGCCAACACCGTCCGGACCCGGCCGTAGATCTCCAGGGCCTCAGCGCGCCTGCCGGACCGGTGGAGTGCCAGTATGAGCTGCAGCCAGACGCGTTCGTTGAGCGAGTTGGCTTCGGCGAGCGCCCGTAACTCGCCGATCAGCTCTTCGTGCAGGCCCAGCCGCAAGCGGACGTCGGTCCAGTCGGACCGGGCGGAAAGCGCCAATTCCTCCAGAACAGCGACGCGAGGCGTCACGGTGGAGGTGAGCAGCGCGTCCTCGGCAGGTCGGCCGCGCCACAGCGACAGTGCGGTCCGGTATGCGTCGTTGGCCGCGGCCAGGTCTCCATCGTTCGCGTGGCGGCGGGCCGTGCTCAGCATGTCCTCGAAGACGAGCAGGTCGAGCTGGGTTCGCTCGAGATTCAGAAGATAGCCGTGGTCCTGGGTGACGAGGTGAGGGACGACCGTTCGGCGGAGGCGGGTGACGTAGCTGTGGATGTTCGACACGGCGGACGCGGGCGGCTCTTCCCACAGGCAGTCGATCAGCCGCTCCAGGGAGACCGACGTATTGGGAAAGAGCAGTAACACGCCAAGCACGGACCGCTGTTTTCCCGAGAGGTGCACGGGCCTGTCTGCGGAGAGGGCCTGAACAGGACCGAGGATTCCGTACACGGTCACAGGCGGCTCCCGATCATCGTCGAGACACGTTGTACACCGGGCCGTCGAGGCCACGCAAGGCGACCTCGTGGTCACCCGCGCGTCCACGGCGATCTCGTCGGCAGCAATGTTCGGCACCGGCTGAGTACACTAGTGCCCGGCCGCGACTGGCGCAGGTGGGCCACCACCGGGGAACGGCCGTGACCCGATGCGAGCGTCGACCGCCTGGGCGCCTCCATCAGCGATGTCACGCTGAGGAGGCCAGATCGTGCAGCTGCGTTACGGACTCAACCCGCAACAAGCACAGGCGCACGCCACCCCGACGACCCCGGACCGCTGGCCGTTCCGGATCCTGCACGGACAACCGTCGTTCACCAACCTGCTGGACGCGCAGAACGCCTGGCAACTCGTGCACGAGGCCGCCCAGGCATTGGGCAGGCCCGCCGCCGCCTCGTTCAAACACGTCTCACCCGCGGGCGCGGCCCTGTCCGGGCCCATCGACGAGGTCACCGAGCAGCTCCATGGCATCGCCGGCTCGCGCATCACCGACCTGACCAGCGCCTACCTCCGCGCTCGCGACGCCGACCCCAAATCCTCCTACGGCGACCTCGCCGCCGTCTCCCACCCCGTCGACGCCGACCTCGCCGAACTCCTGACCGGAATGGTCTGCGACGGCATCATCGCCCCCGGATTCGAGCCCGGCACCGTCGAACGGCTCAGCTCCAAGAAGAACGGCCGATTCCTCATCCTGGAGGCGGACCCGGCGTTCACCCCTCCGCCGCAGGAGTCGCGGGAGGTCTTCGGCGTGCGCCTGACCCAGGACCGCGACCAGGTCCCGATCTCCCGAGACCTGCTGGACCTCGTCGTAGGCGCGCCGTTGCCCGAGACGGCCGCCGACGACCTGGTGCTTGGCCTGATCGTCCTGCGCTACACCCAGTCGAATTCGGTCTGCTACCTGCGCGACGGCATGACCCTTGGCATAGGCGCGGGCCAGCAGTCCCGGGTGGACTGCACCCGCCTGGCCGGCGCCAAGGTCGACACCTGGTGGCTCCGCCGTCACCCGACGGTGCGCGCCCTTCCCTTCGTGCCCGGGTTGCGGAACCAGGAGAAGATCAACTGGCGGGTTCGCTTCATCGAGGGCGGCCTCACCCCGCTCGAGCGGCGCCACTTCGCCCAAGCCCTGACAGAACCGGTCGACGAGCTGACGCCCGACCAGCGTGCCGAGTGGAGCCGCCGTCTTAGGGAAGTCGCGTTCGTCTCCGACGGCTACCTGCCGTTCCGCGACAACATCGATCATGCCCAGCGCCACGGCGTCACCTACATCGCCGAGCCGGGCGGATCCATCCGGTCCGACGAGATCGCGGACGCCTGCCGCGAGCACGGGATCACGCTGGCCCGCACCGGCCTACGGCTCTTCCACCACTGAGCGTCATTCCTGGCCGGGCCGGGCCGCGTGACCGCCGCCCCCCGTCACCTCGGCTTCAGTGACCGGCTCCCTGGAACTCGGCGGTGTTGTCCGCCCGGGCCGGCAGAAGCAGGGCGGTGATGACCACGGCCACGGACAGCACTGCGCCGATGATGAAGGCCAGCCGCATGCCGTCGAGGTTGGCGAGCACCTCCGTGACTCCCGCCGACCTCAGGGCATCGGCTCGCGCGCTCATCACGGTGATCACGAGCGCGGTGCCGAAGGCCGCCGCGACCTGCTGCAGCGTGCTCAGGATCGAGCTGCCGTGGGAGTAGAGCCTCGGGGGAACCGCTCCGAGCCCCAGAGTGAACACCGGGGTGAAGGTCGCGGCCAGACTCACCATCATCAGCGCGTGCAGACCGAGCAGCTGCCAGAACGGCATGGTCATCGTGACCTGGGTGAAGCCGGCGAGCGAGAGCGTGATCCCGATGGCGCCGGGGATGACCAGGACCCGGCCGCCGAACTTGTCGAACAGCCGGCCGACGGTCGGGCCCAGCAGTCCCATCGCGAGGCCGCCCGGCATCACGAGCAGTCCGGTCTCCAGGGCGCTGAGCCCGCGGACGTTCTGCAGGTAGAGCGGCAGCAAGATCATCGAGCCGAGCATCGCCATGAAGGCCACCGACATCAGGATCAGCGCGACCGTGTAGGTGCGGTGGCGCAGGGTGCGCAGGTCCATCAGCGGCACACCGCGCTTCTGCAACGACAGCTGGCGCACGACGAAGACGACGATGGCGGCCAGGCCGGCCGCCACGATCGCGGCCGCGACGCGGATGTCACCGCCCTCGAACTGGCTGAGCCCGTAGACCAGGCCGCCGAAGCCCGCACCCGCGGTCACCACGCTCAGCCAGTCGATGGTGCTGAACTGAGGCTCTCCGACGTTCTTGAGCTGCTTCAGGCCGCCCCAAGTGATCAGAGCGGCGATGGGGAGCACCACGGCGAACAGCAGCCGCCAGGACCCGAATTGGAGGATCACCCCCGAGACCGTCGGGCCCATCGCGGGCGCGACCGAGATGGCCAGGGTGACGTTGCCCATCACCCGGCCCCGGTCCTCCTCGGGCACAACCTGCATCAACGTGGTCATCAGCAGCGGCATCATCACGGCCGTCCCGGACGCCTGGATGATGCGGGCGCCCAGCAACACCTCGAACGACGGCGCGACGGCGGCCAACGCCGTGCCGAGCAGGAACAAACCCATCGCGGTGGAATAGGCGCGGCGGGTGGACACCCGCTGCAGGAACCATCCGGTGATGGGGATGACCGCGGCCATCGTCAGCATGAAGGCGGTCGAGAGCCACTGCGCGGTCTGCTCAGTGATGTTGAGCGCCCCCATCAGCCGCGGGATCGCGTTGATCATGATCGTCTCGTTGAGGATGACCACGAATGTGGCGAGCACCAGCAGCCGGACCACGGCTGGGGTGCGACCTGCGGGGGTCGCCAATTGGGCAGGCGAGTCGAGCTGTGGGCTGGACACGGCACCTCGATCTGGGTTGTCGGACAAAACAGGGTGATGGCTGGCGTCGCAGCCCTGGGTCTCACAAGAAGTTGTGGTCATGCAAGACTGACCGCCCCCACCGACAAAACTCATCGCCCCGCCCCAGGATTCCGGCAAGCGATGCGAAATGTCACCCGGTTTTCACCGACGGCGGACGACGACCAGGCCGGGCCGGACGCGCGCGAGGTCACCTCATCGGCGTCGGCCATCGGGGCAGCGGCAACCGGTGAAACCCGGTCGAGGGCGCCGTGAAACCGGCACCCTCGACAGTGAAGCCATGAGCATCACAGAACTCGAACGTACCGGGGGCGGCCCGGCCCACGCAGGTGGCGCCGATCTGGCCGTACGTGCGGAAGGTCTGGTGAAGACGTTCGGCGAGCACCGTGCCGTCGACGGGATCGACCTGGACGTACGCCCCGGTGAGATCTTCGGCGTCCTCGGCCCCAACGGGGCGGGCAAGACCACCACGCTGCGGATGCTGGCCACCCTGTTGAAGATCGACGCGGGCCGTGCCGAGATCTTCGGGGTCGACGTGGCCGGCAATCCGCACGTGATCCGCCAACTGGTCGGCGTCACCGGACAGTACGCGTCGGTCGACGAGAACCTGACCGCCCGCGAGAACCTCTGGCTCTTCAGCCGCCTGCAGGGCATCGCCGCGCCGCGCGCCCGGCGCATCGCCGTCGAGCTGCTGGGCCAGTTCGGCCTGGAGGAGGCCGCCGACAGACCGATCGCGCAGTTCTCCGGCGGCATGCGCCGGCGGCTCGACCTGGCGGCCAGCCTGATCACCAGGCCGCCACTGATCTTCCTCGATGAGCCGACGACCGGTCTCGATCCGCGCACCCGCGGTCAGATGTGGGACACCATCCGCGGTCTGGTCGCCGACGGCTGCACGGTGCTGCTGACCACGCAATACCTGGACGAGGCCGACCAGCTCGCCGACCGCGTCGCCGTCATCGACCACGGCCGCAAGGTCGCCGAAGGCACTCCCGACGAGTTGAAGACCGCCGTCGGCAACTCCACCCTCCAGTTGCTGCTCGCCGATCCGGGCGAGGTGTCCGCCGCCGTGGAGGTCTTGCGGCGTGTCCTCGGTTCCGACCCGGTCCTCAGCCCGGAGCAGGGCCGCCTCAACGTCGCCCTCGACCAGGCGGACCTGGCGGCGGACGTATTGATCGCGCTGCGCACCGCAGGGGTGTCGATCTCCTCGGTCAGTGTGGCCAAGCCCAGCCTGGACGAGGTGTTTCTCGCCCTCACCGGCCACGAGACGGACAGGGACGACGAGACCGGCACGGAGGAGAACCGATGAGCACCATGATCGCACCCGCCCGCGAGGCGGTGCGGGCCGCCGACCGCGTGGCGGCCGCCCGGCGGCGCGTCTCCATGGGGGAGACGCTCGCTCAGACCCTGACGATGGCGTGGCGGGCGCTCAAGAAGATGCGCCGCAACCCGGAGCAGTTCTTCGACGTGGCGTTGCAGCCCCTCCTGTTCACCGCGATGTTCGCCTTCATCTTCGGCGGCGCCGTCGCCGGCGACGTGGAGAGCTACCTCCCTCTGATGATCCCCGGCATCATCGCCCAGACCGTGCTGACCACCTGCATGGCCACGGGCACGCAACTCCGCGAGGACATGGAGAAGGGCGTGTTCGACCGGTTCAAGTCGTTGCCGATCGCCCGGATCGCGCCGCTCGCCGGCCCGATGGTGGCCGACCTGCTGCGCTATACGATCGCGGCCACGCTGACCTTCGCCATGGGCCTGCTGATGGGCTACCGCCCGGGTGGCGGAGCGGGCGGCGTGCTCGCCGCGATCCTGCTGGCGATCTTCACGGGCTGGTCGCTGGCGTGGGTCTTCACCTGGGTCGGCACGATCGCCCGGAGCGCCCAGGCCGTGCAGGGCATCTCTATGATGATCTTGTTTCCGCTGACGTTCCTGTCGAACGCGTTCGTTCCCGTCGAGACCCTGCCCGGCTGGCTGGCCGCGTTCGTCCGGGTCAACCCGGTCTCACACCTGGTCACGGCCGCCCGCGACCTCGCCAACAGCGGCGTCGTCAGCGGAGAGGTGGCCTGGACGCTGCTGGCGTGCCTGATCGTCATCGCGATCTTCGCGCCCCTGTCGGTACGCAGCTACAAGCGGCACATGTGACCTCCGCCCGTCACGACCGGAGACCTGCTCGACGAGACTCCGCGCCTCGTCGAGCAGGTCGGAGCCACGCCGGTCGCCGTACTCGGCTCGCACGGTGGCGATCATCCCCGGCGCGGCCCGCTCGGCGTACGGCTCGATCCGCTCGAAGGCCATGCTCGGCATGAGGCCGTTGTACGCGAACCGCTCGGCCAGCACCAGCAACCGGATCGCGTCGCCGGGAGCCATGACACCCCGCAGCAGCCCCCAGGCGCCGAGCGCGAAGAGCATGCAGCCGCACAACGGGTAGTCGATGACAGGGCTTTCCGCGGACAGCAGGTCGTGGCCGCCGAGGATGGAGAACATCTCCTCGCCGTACCGGACGGCTTCCGGCGAGGCGTGGTACGCATACGCCGTCAGGGTGACCGACTCCGCGACGATCGTCCACGGCAGGGACCCGCCGTTCAGTATCCCCGGCAGGCGCAGGTCACGCGCCCGCTGGACGGCCCGGCGGTATTCCGTGAGCGCGGCGGCCGTCTCGCCGCGGGCCAGAGCGAGCTCGGCCGCGCACAACGAGACCATCGCCATTCCGCCGAGCACTGCCTCGTTGTCGTTGATCCGGGTGATCGCGGCGAGTTCGGCCTCCGCGGAGCCGAGGTCGCCGTCGATGATCGCGGAGGTCAGCAGCAGCGCGCGGAGCTGGGTCTCGTCGTCGGCGGCGCCGAGCCGGCTCAGCACGGGAATGGCGGTCCGCGCGTGTCCGACCGCCCGCCGCCGGTCGCCGAGACGCATGACCAGGTGGGCCAGCACGGCATGCAGGATCGCGGGGAACCACGGCCCGTCGTCCTCGCGGAGCATCGTCAGCGTCTGCTCCGCGGCCTCGATCGCCCCAGCCACGTCTCCCGCGTTCTCCAGGACGTGAACGCTCGTGTGCGTCGCCGCCAATGCCAGGTCATCGTCGGGGCTCCGGCGCAACTCCGACAGCACGCGTCGCAGGTCGGGGCCGTCGGCCGCGAGCGCCACCGTGGCCATCGCCGCCACGCGGGAATCCGTCGCGTCACTGGTGGGCAGCGCGCCGAGAAGATCCCGCAGCGGATCGTCCCGGCGATCGGTGATGATCATGACGTTCATGAGCATGATCAACGTGGCGGCCCTGGTCGCCTCGACGAGGTGCGGTGGCGGCATCCAGCCGGTGATCACCTGGGTGATGGCGTCCCGGTGCGCGAGGATCCGCGGATGGTCGCCGCGGACCGACCACAGCGCGCCGACGCCGGCCAGCAACTGGATCGCCGTGACGGGATCGGGCTCGCCGAGAGCCTGCCGGAGCAGATCGGCGAGGTTGCTCTCCTCGGCGCGCAACGCGTCGGCCGCGGCGAACTGCGCCGGGCCGAACAGCTGGGTGGCGTGACCGAGGGCGTAGGCCGTCGCCCACTCCCGCTGCGCGGCCCGAGCCGTCGCCTCCTCGCCGGCCTCCTTCAGCCGCATCCGCCCGAACTCCCTGACCGTCTCCAGCATCCGGTAGCGCAGGCCGTACGTGGTCTCGCGGACGCTCAGCATCGACTGCTCGGTCAGCGCGTCCACGACGCGCAGGGCGTCCGGGCCGAGGACGTGCTCGGCCGCGGCCAGCGTGAAACCGTCGCCGAACAGCGACAACCACCGCAACGCCCGCCGTTCCGGCTCATTCAGCAGATTCCACGACCAGTCGATGACCGCGAGCAACGTCTGGTGCCGGTCGGGGGCCGTACGGTTTCCGCCGCGCAGCAGGGCGAACCGGTCCGCCAGGCGCCGCGCGATGTCCTCCACCGCCATCACCCGCACCTTGGCCGCGGCCAGCTCGATCGCGAGCGGCAGCCCGTCGAGGCGGGCGGCGACCTCCTCGACCACTGCCTCGTCGATCCGCACACCCGGGCGGGCGGCCGTGGCGCGCTGGCGGAACAACTCCACGGCGTCGCCAGCGGGCAGCTCGCCGAGCAGGTAGACACGTTCGGCGGGGATCGACAAGGCGGCGCGCGAGGTGATGAGCACCCGCAGGTCGCGGGTCGTCACGGTCAGGAACGCCACCAGGTCGGCGACGGCCTCGATCACGTGCTCGCAGTTGTCCAGGATCAGCAGCGCCGGAGCCTGGTCGAGATGCTGGGCGATCCGGGCGCGAACGTCGGAGCGCTGCTCGGCGGTCAGGGCACGACGCCCGCTGACCGAGTCCCGAACCCCGAGCGCCGAGCCCACCTCGCCCACCACGCCCTCCGGCGAGGAGACGCTGACGAGCTCGATGAAGTGAGCGACGTGCTGCGTGGCGTTCCTGCCGACGACATGAGCCAGCCGCGTCTTGCCCAGCCCGCCGGGGCCGACGATGGAGACCACCCGGTTCGTCTGCAACAGGGCATGCACCGCACGGATGTCGCCGTCGCGGCCGAGCAGCGAGGAACCGTCGAACAGGATGCCCTCACGCACCGGCCGATCCGCGACGAGGAGCTCGGCGTACACGCGGGCGAGCTCAGGCCCTGGGTCGGTGCCGAGCCGCTCGACCAGGCCCGCGCGATAACGCTCGTAGCGCTCCAGAGCGGCGGCGGCACCGCGTACGGCGGCCTCGCTGCGCAGCAGACAGGCGAGCAGCTCCTCGTCGTGCGGCCGATCAGCCGCGGCCTCCTCCAGCAGCGGCAGCGCACCCTCGTGAGCGCCGCTCCGGCTCCGCGCGATCGCCGCCACCCGTCGCGCCTCGGCCACCCGCCCTGCCGCGACGCTCCTCAGCTCGGCGAGTGCGCCCGTCGCGCCGTCCAAGCCGGCCACGAGTCCCATGGCCTCTTCGGCGCTGCGCCCCGCGAGCGCCATGTCGTCGGCGCCAAGGGCGGCACGTGCCTGCTCCACCAGCGCGCCGAGCAGCAGCGCGTCCACCTGGCGGGCGGGCAGCCCGAGCCGGTAACCACGCGGCATCCGTACCACGACGTCGGCGCACGTCGCCGACCTGGTCCGCGAGACGACCACCTGCAGCGCCTTCGTCGGGTTGGCCGGCGCCTCGTCGGGCCACAACTCCTCGACCAGGCGCTCGTCACTGACGCCTGCACGCCCGTGCAGGGCGAGCACGGCCAGCAGGGTCTGCGCGCGATCGCCGACCACGCGCGCACCCCGCCAGCGGACGCCGTCGAGCAGGACCAGTGTGGGGGACACACCCTCAGCTTACGGACGAGCCACTGAGGAGCGTGACCGTGAGCACCGCTCCACGGCCCGCCTTACTGTGACAACCTTCGCGAAGACGATGGCGGTCAAGGTCCTGCACGCGGCCGGCGATCGTGCGATCCGCGACAGGTTCGCGAAGGAGACGACGGCCGCGCGGCGGGTGTCGTCGTTCTGCACGGCGCGCGTGCCGGCCGCCGATCTGGACGGGCGCAGGCCGTATCTGGTCTCCGAGTACGTGCCGGGGCCGAGCCTGGGTACGGCCGTGCGGGACGGACGCCGACGAAGTCGATTTTCTGGCCTTCTCGCCCGACGGCAAGACGCTCGCCACCGCCTCGATCAGCGGCCTGCTCCAACTCTGGGACGTCGAGGCCAGGCGGCGGCTCGGCGGGTCCTACCTGCTGCAGGAGGGCCAGCCGTGGTCGCTCGCGTTCAGCGCCGATGGGGCGGCCGTGTACGTCGGGACGGGCGGGGCCGTCCGCACGGTTTCCGTTGGCGGAGAACGGGTCGCGCGGGCGGTGTGCGCGCGGGTCGGGCGCTCGCTGTCACCCGCCGAGTGGGAGCGGTACCTGGGCGGAGCGCCGTTGCCGAGTTCAGGGCTCCGCGTGCCGGTCGAGGCCGAGCGTGGCGATGAGGTCTTCGTGGAGCTCGAACCAGACACGATGGCAGGAGTCGACGTCGGTGCGGTCGACCCAGCCGCCCTCCCCGGCTCGGGCGCGCGCAAGGGCTGTGGTGAATCGGGTGTCGTATCCGCGAAACCGTGTCAGGACGCTCCCGAGCCGGTCCGCGAGCGGCCGGAGTGCACGGTCGATGTCGGCGAGCTCGTGGAGGATTCTGGCGTCCCAGGCGGGATCGGAGTGGTCGTTGACGGCGAGCCGATCGCCGGCGGTGGGCCGGAGTTGCCAGTCGGTGCAGGCTCGTTGCAGGAGGGCGTTCAGCGGGAGGAATGCGCGGTAGACGTCACCGACCTCGTCGGCACCGTCGACGCGGGCGAGCTCGGCCGCGAGCTGGCGCTCGTTCTCGGCTCGGCCCGATCCGGTCAGCGACCAGCCTCCGGTGCCGGCGAAGGAGGTGTGTTCGACCCAGCCACATGCCTCGGCGTCGAGGAGCACCTCTTTCGTCTCGGCCGCGCTGAGGCCGTACCGGTCTGCGAGCACCGGGGTGTCCGCGAACCCGGTGATGCGCACGGCATGCAGGACCAGGAGGGCGGGCGGGGAATCTGGCGTCATGAGTCGGCGTCCTGTCGTGCTGTGAGGCGGGTGTAGTGCTGCTGGCAGGCCTGCGGGGAGTTGAATCCCGTCGCCTGCGCCATCTGCGCCCAGGTCAGACCTGCGCTCCGGGCCATGAACAGCAGGGCTGATTCGAGTCCTTCGACCTCGGCGCGTGCGGCGGGCAGGAAGGTGAGCGCACTCAGGATGTCCTCCGGGTTCAGGTCGGCGTTGCGCCAGACGGCGAACTGCACAAGGTCTACCGCTGACGGCGGGGCGGGCGGGGGTCGCCACGGGCGGGCGTCGAGCGCGTCCGCGCCCAGGCTCAGGAGACGCTGACGCGCGTCCTGCTCACGTTGGGCCTGGGCGTGGTCGGCGTGCGCACTGTGAGCGATGTCGTGCTTGCGTGCCATGCGACTTACGATGCACAATCAACGAAACATTGTCAACAATCTGTTGAAAGCGAGGGCGGATGATCGTACCTCTCATGGGGGCTGTCGCCGATACCTGCGGGGGCAAGGCCGGCACACTTGGCGCATTGCTGCGCGCGGGTCTGCCGGTTCCTGACGGCTTCGTCGTCTCGTTCGCCGCCTACCTCGCCGCTGTCCGCGACCCGGACCTCGGACGGTTCGCCGGGGAGCCAGACGATCTTGCCGCGGCACGGCAGGCGCTCGCGGCCCGCCCACTCCACGCCACTGTGATCGACGCACTGGGACGCGCGCTCGACGAACTCGGCGATCCGGCCGTGGCGGTAAGATCATCGGCGGCGGAGGAGGACACCGGTCAGGCATCGGCGGCCGGTCAGTTCGAGAGCTTTCTCGCCGTGCACGGGATCAGCGACGTCGCCGATGCCGTACGTGCCTGCTGGGCCTCGCTGTTGTCTCCCCGTGCCATCGTCTACCGGGATGCCTCCGGCCGCGACGACCGGCCGTCCGCCGATCTTGTAATGGCCGTCATCGTCCAACGTCATCTGGATGCCGAGGTATCCGGGGTCATGTTCACACCCGCAGGCCCGGACGACGCAACCGAGATCGAGGCGTCCTGGGGCCTGGGCCCGAGCATCGTCGGAGGCACGGTCACCCCTGACGCCTACCGCGTGGCCGAGGACGGGACGGTCACCCGCACCATCGCCGACAAACGGACCCGCCTTGACCGGCGTGGCACGCGGCTCGTCGTTCGCGACGTGCCCACCCGTGCCCGGCATCAAGCGACGATCGACGACGCGACCGCCACGCAGCTCGCCGAGCTGGGCAGGGAGATTGCCGGCGCACTCGGCGGACCGCAGGACATCGAGTGGGCGATCGTCGACGGTCGCGCCTGGGTTCTGCAAGCACGGCCGATCACCGCCGCACCCCCAGAGCGCCCTTCGCCTTCCGGCGCCTCGGACATTCCGGCCACCACACTCACCGGAACACCGGGCAGCCGCGGGACCGTGACCGGCCCCGCGAGGATCGTCCGCGGTCCCGGCGACTTCGCGCGCGTGCACCCGGGCGACATCCTCGTCTGCCCCTTCACCGACCCCGCTTGGACACCGCTGCTGCGCATCGCCGCCGGCGTCGTCACCGAAACCGGAGGCGTACTGTCCCACGCCGCGATCGTCGCCCGTGAGCACGCCATCCCCGCCGTCCTCGGCGTCCCGAACGCGACAAGCAGGCTCCACGACGACACCCTCATCACCATCGACGGCACCACCGGCATCGTTGCGGCGACCAACGCGTGACCGATCACTTCCCCTACGGATCGAAAGGAGAAGGGGAAGCGGGCCCGCACGGGCATCGCGCCCCCAACGGCTGATGGCAACGCGACACCTCTACCTGGCCCGCCACGGCGCGGCCGACGCGTTCGGGGAACTCACCGCCATCGGGCGCCGGCAGGTGGGCCTGCTGGGCGAACGGCTTGCCGGCATACCGGTCGACGCCGTGTGGCACTCTCCGCTGCCCCGTGCCGTAGCGAGCGCGCACGAACTCGCCCGGCATCTGCCGAACGTGCCCGTGACCGAGGCCGCCGAACTCATCGACCACGTGCCCTACGTCCCCAGCGCGGCCGAAACGCCCCCGTCCTGGGCCGGCTTCTTCGACGGCTACGACGACACCGAGGCAGCCTCGGGCCAAAGGCTCGCCGAGGCCCTGGTCGCCCGGTTCGCGAAGGTCCCCGACACGACCGCGAAGGGGACCCAATCCGACACGCACGAGGTCCTGGTGACGCACGCCTACCCGATCGCGTGGCTGGTGCGGCACGCACTGGACGCGCCGCCGTCCCGGTGGCTCGGACTGAACAGCGCCAACACCGCTCTGACGGTCATCGAGTACCGTACCGGTCTGCCGCCCACGATCGTGATGTTCAACGACATGAGCCACCTCCCGGCCGACCTGCGCTGGACCGGATTCCCCGGAGGCGTGCGGCCGTGAGGTGGCGGTGCTGCGCTTCGGGCTTCGGGCTTCGGGCTTCGGGCGCAAGGACAAGCACCCACCGCAGTTCCGCGACCGACGGCGTACGACGACCTGGCGGCCCGCCCGTGCATCGGCGATGCTGTGACCCGTGGAGTACGTGTCCAGAGCGCCACGACCGCCGCTGGCCGGCCTGATCGACGACCTCTACTACCTGGAGGGCACGCCGCCGTACCCCCGCCTGACGCTGCCGCCGATGCCGTCGGCGGTCCTCATCCTCAACCTCGGGGCGCCGTTCCGCATCCGCGCCGGCACCGACCTCGAGCCGGCCGAGTACGCCGACGGCTGCGTGGTCACCACACCCACCCGCGCTTTCGAGTTCGGCTACCCAGCGGGGACCCGGTCGGTCGGCGTGCACTTCAAGCCATGGGGGCTGGCGCCGTTCCTGCCGATGCCCGCGGCCGAGCTGTGTGACCGGCCGGTGACGGTGGAGCAGGTCTGGGGCCGCGCCACCATCGCCGAGCTGCGAGACCGGCTGGCCACGGCGGCCGGGCCGCACGAGATGCTGACGCTCCTCGAGGAGGAGTTGATACGACGGCTGTGCGAGACCGCGGGCTTGGGGCTGGTCCGCCACACGGGCAGTGTCATCGCGGCGGCCACGGGAGCGTTGGCGATCGGCGACCTGAGCGTGGCGGCCGGCGTCAGCAGCACTCATCTGGCACAGCGGTTCAAGGAGCTCATCGGTGTCACGCCGAAGCGGCTCGCCCGCACGTACCGCTTCGCCGCCACCGTGCGCGCGATCGACCCCGCCGGACCGGTCAACTGGGTCGACCTCGCCGGTCGTGCCGGCTACTTCGACCAGGCCCACTTCGGCCACGAGTTCCGGACGTTCACGGGGCTTACACCGACCCGGTACGTCGACGTCCGGCAGCGGTTCCTACGCGAACATCCCGGCCATGCGCTCGACGTCGGGCCGCTGCCGGCCGATTGATTCCTTACAAGAGCCGGCAGCTTCCGGCACGCCACCATGGGACTTCCCCAGCAGAGGAGGAGAGAGCCCATGGGCAAGGTCGTCATGTACAGCACGGTGTCGGTGGACGGCTTCATCGCGGACGACAACGACCAGGTCGGACCGCTGTTCGACTGGATGTCCAGCGGTGACGTCCCGTTGGACGAGACGGGGGAGGTGAAGGTGTCGCAGGCGTCCCATGACTACACCCGGCCGTACTGGGACGAGATCGGAGTGACGGTCGTCGGCCGCCACGTCTTCGACCTGACGGACGGCTGGAGCGGCAAGCCACCGGCCGGAATCGACCACGTGGTCGTCGTGTCGCACCGGCCGATGCCCGAGAGCTGGGACCCCGAGGCGCCGTACCACTTCGTCGACGGCGTCGAGGCCGCCATGGCCAAGGCACAGGAGCTTGCGGGCGAGCGCACGGTCGAGGTCGCCGCCGGCGACGTCGGCGGCCAGGTGCTGGCCGCAGGGCTCGTCGACGAGGTCGCCATGGACGTCGCGCCCGTGGTGTTCGGGTCCGGCAAGCGCTACTTCGGGTCGGTCGACGCACAGCACCTGCTGGAAGATCCTGACGTGGTGATCGAGGGCAACCGGGTACTCCACCTGCGCTATCGGGTGCGCCGATGACCGATCTGAGCGGGTGCGCGAAGAAGCTCGCACTGCCAAACCCCCTCCCTTGATCCTTTATAATCATTTACCGGTTTAAGTGATCTGCAAGTGGCACACGGCAGGCTCTCCTCATCAGCGCAACGCTGCCGTCCGCTTGGATGGCACGAAGGGGAAACACCATGCAGTTTGGCAAGAAGCTCACTGCCATCGCCGCTTGCGCCATCATGGCGACCGGGGTGCTGGCCACGGCGACCCCCGCAGCAGCTAGTGCAGCTACTGCGGCTACGGCGGGGGAGAGTGCAGCACGTTACTACTACGGCGCCATCGCCGTGTCGCGGGACGGCCGTGTCGGCAGGTCCTGGGACTACAGAACGGCGACTGCCGCCAAAAAGCGGGCACTGAGGGAATGCGGCCGCTCCAGCTGCAAAGTCCTCACCACCTTTGTCAACGGTTGTGGCGCTGTCGCCTACAACGCCAGGAGAAACGTCTACTGGGGCGGCAGGGGGAGCACACCCGCCAGAGCGAAGAGGAACGCCATCGCCAACGCGGGCGGCGGCCGCTGGATCGCCTATCAGTGCACCAGACGATACAGCTAGCCCCGATGAGCCAGCCGTCGCGATCGTCGATCGTTTGACAGGTGCCGAGTCCCTGGAGATCGACGACTGGTTTCATGCGCCCGAGTGCGCGTCGGCAGCTACAAACACGTGAGGGCCCGCTCAAGAGCGCGTGCCTGTGGAGATAGATCAAGTGGGGCCATCCTTCGCAGATGGCCCCACTGCCAACCGCGAGACGCGGGTAACTCGTGTGCGGGCTATCACGGGCGGAACCGCTCCGGGCGGAAGTCCGCAAGCATCCCATCTCTCTTCCCGCTGAGGATCTCCGAAGCAAGCAGCCGGCCGATGACCGGCCCGAGCGTGATGCCGCTGTGGGAAACGGCCTCGTAGTAGCCCTGCACAGACGGCACCGCTCCCACCGAGGGGAATCCGTCGACTGGGATGGGCCGCTCGACTACCCGCGTCTGTACGATGCGGGAGTCGCCGAGCTCGGGAACGACGTGCCGCGCCGATTCGTGGAGCAGCCGTGCGAGTTCCGCTGGATCTTCGCCTGTGTCGATGAGTGCGTCGATCTCGCGGCTGTGGAGGACCACCGAAGCGTCTCCGTCAGGACGGATCTCGATGTGAGGCGCGTGCATGGCCCGGTGAACCGGGACCTGAGCACAGCCGATCCGGGTGATGGCACCGGGTTCCCGGCGCATGGGCAAGTGCCGTGCGACGAGCCCGGCGACGTGGGAGGCGCTGGGTCCTGCTGCGTTCACGACGATGTCGACGTCGAGACGGCTCCCATCGGAGAGAGCAACTGTCCGGATGCTCCCATCGGCACCGGTGCCGATGTCACAGACCGCGGTGCCGAACCGGTGCTCGGCACCGGATGCAACGGCCTGGCCGACCAGGCGGCCGACGAGATGACGTCCGTGCACCCAAGCTTCGTCGGGGTAGAACACGACGGGAGCCTCGCCGGGCATCGTGAGACCAGATTCGAGGCGGCGGCGCACCTCGGCCCCCGTCCACACCTCGACCCGGTAGTCCCAGCCAGCCAGCAGTGCGGCTGTTTCCAGGAGCTTCGCCTCTGCGCCGGGATCGTCCGTCCAGCGCAGGTGGCCGCTGGGATACCACCACGAGTCTGGCCCGATGGTCCTGGCAAGCTCACGGTACGCCGCCATGCCCGCGACGTTCAGGTCGAAGTAGGACTTGCGCGCGGTCTTGTTGCTGGCATTGACCCACGAGAAAGACCAGTTGGTGACGCCTTCGCCCGGCTGGCCCGCGTCGATGAAGACCACCTGGGCGCCGTGCCGGGACAGGTTCCAGCCCACGCTGGCTCCGAGGATGCCCACTCCGATGACAGCAACACGTACAGGCCGCTTCACGGACCCGATCCTCACGTACGCCGCCTTCCCAGATCACGGGCGAACTCCCGCTTCTAGCATGCACGCATGTGGAACGGTGAGCACTATGAACGGGACAGGCAAAGGCTGAGAGTAGGCAGATCAGGCGGTCGCAGGAGATGTCGGCTTCATCTGCGCCAGCGGCGGTTGCGCCATGGGAGTCCTAGCGACCAAGGATCGCTAGGCGTATCCGCCTACCGCCCACGCCCTGGCGGTGAGCGCGATCGAGCCGTCCGACCCCGTGGGCAGGCGGCGGCGCAGAGTGTCCCGCAGGGCGGTCCTGTGGTCCTCCGCGAGTGCCATGACGTACCCAGGCGCAGGTCCCTGGCCGCCGAGGAACGGCGTCCAGTAGTCGTCGAAGTCCGCGAACACGGTCGGCACCTCGATCGGCTGGACCGCCACGCCGCTCAGCCCCGTTTCGGTCCACAGCTCGCCCAGCCGCTCCGGCCGGCACAGCGGGAAGCGCGCGCCCTCGTCCAGGGTCGCGGCGGCGGGGTCGAGGACGGTGGCCGCATCCCAGAAGTACCGCAGCATCGCCATGCCCTCGGCGTAGTCCCAGACGTAGGCGGCGACCGTCGCGCCGGGAGCGGCCACGCGTGCGAACTCGGCCACGGCGCGGGCCGGCTCGGGCACGAAGTTGAGCACCAGCCCGCTGACCACCGCATCGAACCGGCCGGCGGGGAAGGACAGCGAGGTGGCGTCGCCGACCTCGAACCGGGCCCGCGCATCGGCGACCTGGGCGCGGGCGTGCCCGATGAAGCCTTCCGCCGGATCGACGCCCGTCACCTCGGCGGGATCCGCGGCGGCGAGCGCGGCGGCGGAGAGCGCGCCGGTGCCGCAGCCGGCGTCCAGCCACCGCCGGCCGGGCGGCACGCCGAGCCAGGGCACGAACGCCGCGGCCACCCGCCGGCTCCAGCGGCCCATGAAGAACCCGTAGGCGTCGCCGCGGGCCCACACCTCATGCACCACGTCGCAAGAGTAGACCGCGGGGCGCCGCTACCGTCTCGCACGGGCGCCTCACCCCGGACGCATTCCACTCGGCCAGCCGTCGCCGGCAGGTCGTGCCCGAGCCATAGCCCAGCTCTTGGGGCAGGTGCTCCCAAGCGATTCCGGTGTGCAGCACGAACAGGATGCCTTGCAAGGCCAGCCGATCATCGAGTCGCTTACGGCCCGGATGCCGGAAACGTGGCTAACGCTGGGGAAGCAACGGTTTCGATCACCGCCCAGAGCTCGTGGCTGACCTCCCACGACATTTGCCCGCGCCGCTCTGCACTCCTCTCGCCGTTGCTACAGCGGGAGTTCAAAGCACAACAGAGATCATTTGATAGGACCTCTAAGCGCTTCGCCAGGCGTCGGTGATGCAGGACTCCTCGAAGTGCCACCGGCCTTCCCTTCGGCCTCGCGTCAGTAGCGCCTTAATCTGCCCGAGGTCTGCGTCCGCTGGCACGGTGAAGGCGACCAGGGGAAGCTCCGAGCCGAAGGATTCCCCGCTCAGCCCGAACCGTGCCAACTGCTCGTGTACGGCCTGCGCGCTTCGCCCCAGCGGTCCATCGAGCACCGGCAGGACCCGAACCGCGCAGTTGCCCGACGCTTCCACCCGCTCACAGGCCCAGTGAAGACCGTCGTCGTCGGTGATGAAGCGCACCACGTCGCCTTCGGCGACTCCGTCCTGCAGGAATGGGACGTTCGCCACACGAGCGGTGTCCCGGCTCAAGCGCGTGGCCCAGAGCCCTTCGGTGTCGTACGGAAGCCAGCCTTCCCGAGGCGTGAACCGGAACCACACCTTGATCAGGCCCGGCTCTGTGGGGAGGCGTTCCGAGGGGGCGCAAAGACCATACCCACATGATCGCGCAGTCTGCTGTCCGTGAGTGTTCGTAGGCGTTCGCCACAGTTCAAGATCGTCCAATCGGGTGGCTCCCCGGGTAGCTCCCAGAAACCCTCCCCGGGTCGCTGTCTGCACTCGCATCATCTTGATTCATATGAGCTGAGCTGAGTGGAAGGATCACATGGGTGACAGTGATCGACTGCTGCTGTGACCAGCGATAATGGCTTGATGGTCTGAGGTTGGGATTGACAAGCGCGGGACTGAGACCGCGATGACCTTCTCGGACATGGAGCGGATGCTGGAGAGCTGACCATGAAGATCGAAGGTGACGAGAATCCAGTAGATCACCGACTTGATGCATACCGCGGTCGAGTCGCCCATCTCTGTAGGACGACGTTTTTTCTGAGCATGTAGGGCCTGATGAGCGACATGGACGATGTCCATGATCTTCAGGGCTGGTTTTGGGGTTGGCCTGGTTCGTGCCCGGCGACAACGTGAGCGTCAATCGTTCAAGATCGGCCCTCCCCGCTCTGTCTGGAAACACCGGGGAGGGCCGTTAACGGTGTGGAGGTTCACACCGCGTGCTCACGGTAGGCGACCACCGTGCTGTGGTCGAGTCTGCGCTGGTTGAAGGCGTTCTGGCGTGTCCCGGGTGTGACGGGGTGCTGGCCGGATGGGGGCATGCCCGGCGCCGGGTGATCCGCACGCTGCGTTCGGGGGTGCGGCTGGTGTTGCGGCCGCGGCGGGCGCGGTGCCGCGGGTGCGGGGTCACTCACGTGCTGCTGCCTGCGCGGCTGCTGGTTCGGCGGGCCGATGATGGCGAGACGATCGGGGCCGCGCTGGAGCTGGCCGGGCTGGGGCACGGGGTGCGGCGGATCGCGCGGGTGCTGGGCCGGTCGGCTTGGACGGTGCGGGGGTGGGTGCGCCGGGCGCGGTGCCGGGCCGGGGTGTTGCGGGCCGGCTTGGCCGGGTGGGTGGTGGCGCTGGATCCTGATCCGCCGCCGATCGCCATGGCGGGCTCGGCGTGGGCCGATGCGCTCAGCATGCTGGCCGCGGTGCACCGGGCGGCGGTGGTGCGGTGGCCGGAGCTGGCGGACAGGTTGTCGTTGTGGCGGCTGGCTGCGGTGCTGACCGACGGCAGCCTGCTGGCTGTGGTGCCGGCGGTCCGGGCGATCAACACCAGCCGCCCTCTGGTGACGTTTGGTGACTGATCGGATCCTTTGAGGTGACTGTGTGTCGTCAACTCGGAGGGGAGCAATCGTGACAACACACCACACACAACACCACGCAGCACGCCATGCCGAGGCTCGGCATCGCGCCGAGCAGGCCCGTCAGATCGCGCTGTTCCGCTACCGCCTGGTGCAGGAGGCGCTGGACGGGGACCTGTCGAGTCGTCAGCGTGGCGTCGTGGTGCGCGCGATCGCCGCCCAGACGCACCCCGGCCCGGCCGGTCGGCCGGTGCGGGTGTCGCGCAAGACGCTGGACCGGTGGATCCGCGCCTGGCGGGCGGGGGGTTTCGAGGCGCTGCTGCCGGCCGCCCGCCGGCCCGACCCGCGCAGCGACCCGGCCGCCCTGGCCCTGGCGGTGGCGTTGAAGAAGGAGAACCCGGCCCGCACCGCGGTCCAGATCCGGCAGATCATGCTCACCCGCGGGGGCGGGCTGGCCGTCCCGCACGAGCGCACCTTGCAGCGGCACTTCCGCCGCATCGACCTCGACCTGGACCTCGATCCTGCCGCGACGGGGCGGGTGCTGTCACGGTTCGAGACCGCCAAGCCGAACGACATGTGGATCGGAGATGCACTCCACGCGATCCGCATCGGCCCCGCCGGCCGAAAGACGATCCTGTTCTGCTTCCTGGATGACCACAGCCGGGCGGTGATGGGCGGCCGGTTCGGCTTCGCCGAGGATGTCGTGCGCATGGCCGGCGTGCTGCGCACCGCGCTGCAGACCCGCGGCATCCCCGGCCGGCTCTACCTGGACAACGGCAGCCCGTTCATCGATTCCTGGCTGCTCAAGGGCTGCGCCGACCTCGGGATCAAACTCATTCATTCCACCCCATATCGGCCCGAAGGCCGCGGGAAGGTGGAACGCTTCTTCCGGGTGGTGCGCGAGCAGTTCCTGGTCGAGTTCTCCGGCCACCACCCGCGCCGAGTCGCCGACCTGGCCGAGCTCAACCGGCTGTTCGCGGCGTGGGTGGAGAGCGTCTACCACTGCCGGCCGCACGGCGAAACCGGCCAAGCGCCGATCGTCCGCTGGAACAGCGGCATGCCCACTCCACTGCCGATCCCCGAGGCCGACCGGCTGTCGGAGGCGTTCAAGTGGGAAGAGACGCGCACCGTCGACAAGACCTGCCTGATTTCCGCGTTCGGCAACTACTACCAGGTCGACCCCGCGCTGCGCCGCCGCCGGGTGCAGATCATCTTCGACCCCTTCCACCTGGAGGAGATCGAGGTCCGCCACGACGGCAAGAGTTACGGCACCGCCAAGGTGTTCACCCTGTCCCGGCACGCCCACCCCAAAGCCAAGCCCGAACAACCAGGCCAGAGCCCGCCGCAGGCCACCGGGCTGGACTACCTCGGCCTCCTCGACGAGGCCCGCACCCGGCACCTGGCCGCCTCCATCGACTACGCCGCCCTGCTACCCAGCGATCACCACGACGACCACACCGGCGACCACGACGGACAGGTGGCCTGACCATGTCCACGCCGTCCACGCCGTCCACGCCGTCCACGCC